>NZ_JBXGGI010000027.1:0-4095 GCF_056854775.1 Mannheimia sp. | reverse complement strand
CATACTCTTTTGACCTAAACCAACATACGCTTGGTGAGCATATAAATCACCAAAGCCAGCATCTTGGTTGCCTTTTAGACGAACTTGTAATGCACCTAATGCGTAGAAACCGTTGTCATTTAATGCGTGGTTTACTTTCACGCCAAAACGAGTACCGCTATTGCGTAATTTTGTATCGCCGTTATCTTCACCGGCATCTTTTTTACCATCTGTTTTTGATGTTTGGTTATCTACGATTAAACGTAAAGAACCCCAGAAATCTACTTTTGTACCATCTGCATCATAAACTACTGTTGCTGATGCTGACGCTGCGAACGCTGTTAATGCTAATGCAACTAATGTTTTTTTCATAATTTTCACCTTAGATTTTTTATGTTATATAATAGCTGTTACCCTCGTTAAGGTGTAAGAGCAACAATCCAATCACAGTGTATCAGCTATTGCCTCACACTGCTTGCAGGTGCATAATTGCAAAAACAAAACTTAATGTCAATAGTCCAAATGCTATTCTTATAAAGAGCATTTCCTTATAAATCAATAAGTTAAATTCACTCAGTTTCATTTGGAGAAATTTGCTCATTTGAATTGATTTTAACTGCATCACATAACCACTTGAAAAATAAAGATTTTTATTCAGTCAAAATCAAGCGTTGCAACATTTTAAAAAAGTTCATTTATTTTGTGATGTAGATCACATTTTTGAAATTTTATTTGAATTTAGATTGATTTTTAGTCAAAAATACCCCGTGTTTAAGAAATATAAATCTCTTGCAGATGAACATTTTGCTTCTAGCATAAATTTATATAAAATGAATTTATTGCCTAAATTTCTATTACAAGCTAATAAATATGCATAAACACTTTTTTCTTAACCAGATAAAACAAAATTTAGCTGCTCTACTTCCTCTTTCTGAGCAAAAAATTACACTTAATTCAACTTATTTTTCCAAACAATCTGGTTTAGTAAAATTCTTTGTTGCCGAGATTGAAAAAACAGCAGAGCAACTACTCGCTCAGGAAGATGTTTCATATAGTGAATTTTACGCTGAAAAACTGATTAAGCAATTTGATGCTCTTAATAGTGCAATTAAAAACACTCATCAGCAAAAAAAAGTAGCACAGTTTCATTCTTCCTTTCAATTTCCGTCGAATATTCACGCTCTTTCACCGAATAAACGTTTGCAAGAATATCGTAAGGCATTAAGGGCATTAAATGAAAAGATGAGTTGGTTAATGGAGAAAAATTATAATCAGGAAAATGAGATATTAAAGCAAGAGCTGCAAAATCAAATTATAGACACAGAATACCGCAAAAAGAAATGTATCCAAGCGATTGAAGATTTAGAACAGGAATTATTATTTAAGTAAACGGGCACATTAAATATGTGCCCATTTTCATTACAACGTTTAGTTAGTTACAGTGATTTCGCTAAGTCTTTAATAAATGCCTTAAATTCTTTTCCGCATTTATCGTGGTTTAAGCTGTATTCAACGAAAGCTTTCATATAACCGACTTTATCACCACAGTCAAACGAGCGACCTGTCATATTGAAAGCTTCAACCGTTTCTTGGTGAATAAGCATATCAATCGCATCAGTAAGCTGAATTTCATCACCCACACCTACTGGGGTTTTCTCCAGTAATTCCCAAATATTTGCTGAGAATACATAACGCCCAACAACGGCAAGATTAGAAGGAGCTTCTTCTACGCTCGGCTTTTCTACCATTTTTGCAATCGCAGCTGAACCACCTAACGGGATATCAACCCCATTACAATCAGCCACACCGTAGCTGCTCACATTTTCCATCGGTACAGGTGCAACCATAATTTGGCTATAACCGGTTTCCTTAAAGCGTTTAACCATCGCGGCTAGGTTTTCTGTATTTTGGTCTGCTGTGAATTCACCTAATAATACGTCAGGTAATACTACTGCAAATGGCTCATTACCCACTACTGCTCTGCCACATAAAACCGCGTGTCCTAAGCCTTTTGCTTGACCTTGACGGACGTGAATCAAACGCACATCTTTTGGAATAATAGAACGAACTTCATCTAATAATTGACGTTTAACACGCTTTTCAAGCATCGTTTCAAGCTCAAAAGAAGTATCAAAGTGGTTTTCGATAGCATTTTTTGAAGAATGTGTTACCAGCACAATTTCTTTGAAACCTGCTGCTACACATTCATTAACAATGTATTGAATTAAAGGCTTATCTGCAAGAACAAGCATCTCTTTTGGGATAGCTTTTGTTGCAGGTAACATACGAGTACCAAGACCTGCAACGGGGATAATCACTTTCATTTGAAATCCTTATGATATGTGAAGTTTTATTGAAAATAGACCGTTTGTAGTATATCGCAAGCGGTCATATTTTTTCATTTTTTTACAAAACTTTAAGCATTATTGGCGTAATAAGGCTAAAATTTCATCGGTTTTTTGTTGCATTAAGGCTTTATCACCACGCGTCTCTAAATTTAAGCGAACTACTGGTTCAGTATTAGAACTGCGTAAGTTAAAACGCCAGTTGTCAAATTCAACGCTAATGCCGTCTAAAGTTTCTAGCTTTCCGTCTTTGTAGGCTTCTTTTACGCGAGCAATTGAGGCTTGTGCATCAGTTAATTTACTGTTAATTTCGCCTGGCGATGGGAATTTATCTAAACGCTCGCCAACTAACTCACTGAGTGATTTGCCGGTAGTACACAATAACTCTAGCGTTAGTAGCCAAGGGATCATACCACTATCACAATAGAAGAAATCTCGGAAGTAGTGATGTGCTGACATTTCACCACCATAAATTGCATCTACTTCACGCATTTTCTCTTTAATGAATGAATGCCCTGATTTAGACATTACCGGCTCACCGCCTGCTTCACGAACAAGTTCTTCTGTATTCCAAATCAAGCGAGGATCGTAGATAATCTTCGCCCCTTTATTTTTAGCTAAGAAGGCTTGCGATAGTAAACCTACCACATAATAACCTTCAATAAAGCCGCCCTTTTCATCAAAGAAGAAACAGCGGTCAAAATCACCGTCAAAGGCAATACCAATATCGGCGTTGTTGTCTAAAACGGCTTTAATAGAATCTTCACGGTTTTCGTGCAGAATTGGGTTAGGAATACCATTTGGGAAATTGCCATCCGGATTATTATGAACTTTAATAAATTCAACCGGCACTTGTTGAGCTTTAAATTGTGCTTCAATCGCATCGATGATTTGCCCTGCAGCTCCATTACCTGAATTAATGACTAATTTTTTCGGTGTCAGCTTGCTTAAATCAATGTAAGAAAGTAAATGCTCAACATACTCACCTTGTACTGATTTTTGTGTGTATTTACCACGTTTTTCAACGGCTGGGAAATTATTCTCCTCTGCTAAACGTTGAATATCGGCTAAGCCTGTATCGGCACTAATCGGGCGAGAACCTTCACGCACTAATTTCATACCGTTATAATCCATCGGATTATGACTTGCCGTTACTTGAATACCACCATCGGTTTTCAAGAAAGAGGTAGCAAAATAAACCTCTTCTGTACCGGTTAAACCTAAGTCGATAACATCAACGCCTGAATCCAATAGTCCGTTTGTAACTGCACTTTTTAGTTCGTTACTGGTTAAACGAACATCTCCACCTACTACGATTGATTTTGGCTTTAGATATTGCCCAAAAGCACGTCCGATACGATATGCAATATCCGTATTCAATTCAGTGCCTAATTGACCGCGAATATCATACGCTTTAAAACAAGTGAGTTTTCCCATAGTATGTTCCTTGTGAGGTTAATAAATAATCAGAATTTATCCTCTTCTGCTGAGGCTTTAATCCTTTCATAGATCTCTTGACGGTGAACTGAGATTTCTTTTGGTGCATTCACACCTAATTTCACTTGGTTTCCTCGAATGTTGAGTACCGTGATCTCAACATTGTCTCCTACGAGTAAAACCTCCCCAATCTTACGAGTTAGAATAAGCATAATTGTCTCCTACTGGGTTAAAAACTCTTTTTTATAGAGTAAATTTTTAAAGGCGAGTTTATCCCGCCTTGTTATTATTTTATTAAATTCTTTGAACAATCCATTCTTGAGCAAGACTCAAT
>NZ_JBXGGI010000026.1:0-9221 GCF_056854775.1 Mannheimia sp. | reverse complement strand
CAAGTTGGCTTCCACCATCTCTTTTTTCGCACGGCGGGCTTTTAGCTCACCATTAGAAATACGACCGCCAATCTCACGGATTTGAGCAATGGTTAAACCTGACGTTTGTTCTAAATTTTGTAAATTTGCGATATTAACACGAATGTTATCTACATAATTTGCAAGTTTTGGTGCAGCATTCTTCTTTGCATTAATCGCTTTTTCAATCCACGCTTCACTTAATTCGTGCCCTTGGAATGCTTTTAAGAAATCGGTCTTTTTCATACCGGAATATTCAACCGCATAACGCTGAATTTGGCGTTCTTCCGCACGCACTTGCTTCATTAGTTTTTGCATAGTGGCAACTAATAAATCAAACTGTTTCGGTACTAAACGGAACTCACGGAAAATATTCGATAAAATTTCGATCTGTTCTCTTGATTTTTTGTTAGTACGACCGTGTTTTTGAATACATAACAACACTTTCTCGTGTTGGCTGCGTAATGCTTCAAATTTTTCTCGTGCTAATTCAGGATCGATTGAGCTGTCATCGCTGCTGTCTGAGCTGCTATCACTTTCTTCGTCTTCATTTTCGTCATCTTCAACATCGGCTACCGTATCTGACTCTTCGTCATCATCAAGATCTACCTCTAATTCTTCCGTAACTTGCTCTGATGCATTCGGATCAACAAAGGCTGTAACTAAATCAGAAATACGCATTTCGCCCGATTCTACTTGGGTGTAACATTCTAAAAGTCCGACTAAAGCTTCCGGGTACTCTGCAATCGCACATTGCACTTCATTGATACCGTCTTCAATACGTTTTGCAATATCGATCTCACCTTCACGAGTTAAAAGCTCCACTGTACCCATTTCACGCATATACATACGCACCGGATCAGTAGTTCTGCCTAGCTCTGATTCTACGGTTGAAAGCACTTTCGTAGCTTCTTCTACCACATCTTCATCAGCGATATTTTCAGCAAGGAGTAAATCATCTGCATCAGGGGCAACCTCTAATACTTGGATCCCCATATCATTGATCATCTGAATAATATCTTCGATCTGCTCTGCATCTACTAACTCTTCAGGTAAATGATCGTGCACTTCAGAAAGCGTTAAATAACCTTGTTCACGCCCTTGTGTAATCAAAAGTTCTAACTGGGATTGCTGTTCTAATTGTTGATCTGCTTGATTTTCCATAGTTTATCCGTTTATTTTGCGAGCAAAAAATAGTAATGGATTATACCACTAAATTCAGCTTGGCTTGGTAAATTTGCAAAAAATTTATGAATTTTACTCACAATCCTTGTAAGGATTGTTCGCAGCTTCGCTGCCGTTGGCAAAGCCAACGTTTAAAAAGCAATGCTTTTTTTGACCGCTTGTTGTGGGCTCACTCAGTGTATTCCTACTATTGAAACATTAATAAAACGTACTCTTTTTTCTCATCGTCAGTTAAACCCACTGTTCTGTCTTTGGCAATTAACTCTTCTTTTCGTAATTCCACTAATTTAGCATAAAGAAAATCGAGCGTTTCAATAAAGGTAGTTTCAACATTTTCCGGCAACACTAAATGTTCCCAACTTGCGAGTGTTTCAACGATTTTATATTGGGGATGTTCTCGATAATGTTCAAGTACCCCCCCCATACTAATGCCGGCATTTTGCTGACAAATCGCTACAATATCCGTTAATAATTCAAAACCCGGCTCTTTTAAGGCTTTTAGAGAACTCACATCCGGCACAAATTTCACTAAATGTGGGTTTTGCAATAATAACGCTATCAGCAATCGCATTGGCGTTCGCTTGATTTTAACGGCTTGATGAGCCGCTCTCTCTTCTGCTTTTTTATTCGGTAATAATGTTTCTATCTGTGTTGGATCAAGAATGCCTAGCTTCTGCCCTAAAATATTGCGTAAATAAACACGCAACATTTCACCCGGAATGCGGTTAATCAGCGGTACGGCTAAAGCTGCCAATTTGGATTTTCCTTCTTTTGAGGAAAGGTCCACATCAGCAAGTAAACTATCAAACAAGAAATCACTCAGAGATTTGGCATTCTCTGCCAAATATTGCTCAAAGCCGGCTTTACCTTGCGAGCGAATGAAAGTATCTGGATCTTCGCCATCAGGCAAGAAAATAAATTTGAGCTGACGACCGTCTTGCAAGTATGGTAGAGCATTTTCTAATGCTCGCCACGCCGCATCTCGTCCGGCTCTATCACCATCATAGCAACAGATAATCTGCTCAGTGCAGCGGAACATTTGCTGAATTTGCTCACCTGTAGTGGCTGTACCTAATGAAGCCACAGCATTATCTACTCCAAATTGAGCCAGAGCCACTACGTCCATATAGCCTTCCACTACAAAGAGATAATCGGGGTTTTCATCCACTTTGAGTGCTTGATATAAACCGTACAGCTCACTACCTTTATGGTAAATTACCGTTTCAGGCGAGTTCATATACTTCGCACCTTGCTCATCATTTGGCAACACTCGACCACCAAAGGCGATCACACGTCCACGCTTATCTCGAATAGGGAACATTACCCGATTGCGAAATTTATCGTAAATTCGACCGCTATCATTTTTGGTTAAGATCCCTGTATCAAGCAATTTTTGTGTTTCTTCAGGCGATTGCCCAAAAGTGCGTAATGCCGCATCAAAGGCATTAGGAGCAAAACCAATTTCAAAACGTTCAATAATCTCCGCCGATAAACCACGCTGTTGCAAATAACTTTGTGGCTCAATTTGATGGGTAAGGTTTTGCTGATAAAACTTCGCTACCGCCTCCATCAACTCATAGAGATTACGCTTGGTTTTAAAATTCGCTTGCGGTTTACCATCACGACTAATGATATTTTCTCTCGGCACTTCTAGCCCGTGCATAGCCGCAAGCTCTTCAATTGCCTCCGGAAATTCTAATTTGTCGTAATCCATCAAAAAAGTGATGACATTACCGTGAACGCCACAACCAAAGCAGTGATAAAACTGTTTCGATTGGCTTACCGAAAATGAAGGGGTTTTCTCGTGATGAAAAGGACAACAGGCTTGATAATCTCGTCCTGCTTTTTTGAGCTTGACCCGACTGTTGATGACCTCAACAATATCAGTACGAGCGATGAGATCATCAATAAACGAACGTGGAATTGTGCCTTTCATTGATTGCCTCCTGCTCTTTGAATGATACAAGCGGATAATTTATCGTAACGTTTTACCAAAAAATGACCGCTTGAAATAGAAACGTTAAAAACACCAAAACCGTGAGCCTAAAAGGAATCACGGTTTCGATATATTTTTGCTAATTAGCGAACTAATTAGTATAAACGTGTGTTGCGTGCATTCTCACGGAAATTACGTTTAGCGTGGCGTTTAGCAAGTGATGCTTTTTCACGTTTACGAATTGTAGTTGGTTTTTCGTAGAATTCACGAGCACGAACTTCTGCTAAGATACCTGCTTTTTCGCAAGAGCGTTTGAAACGACGTAATGCAACGTCAAATGATTCATTTTCACGAACTTTAATTACTGGCATATGCCATCACCTCAGAAAAATAGATTAAATTATTAACCGCACACAATTTTGGCGGCATAGAACAAAAAAGGTAGTGCATTCTACCTCAACAAAAAAGCAAAGTAAAGAGCAGATTTTCTCCCCTAAATCCAGTTTGTACATACTAAATCGAATGGGGGAAATTTTTTAGTTTTACGCAAAAATAGATAGATGCCGTAATGCCCTTAGTATAAAATAACAACAATTTTTTCCGTTTTTTAGGATAGTTTAATGCAGCTTAGCTTCAAAAAAATAGACAACTCACACATTGCCCTTTTCTGCAATGCTCTAGTCGCTACATTTTTTGTTACTGTTTTAGCCTTTAAAAAAGGCTATAGTTATGTGCCAATGACCTTAGGCGTTATAGCTACACTTAGCTTCTTATTTTATCACTTTAAATTAAAACAAAAGTGGTTGCTTGATAAAGAAGATAAATTTTTTGTTTTCTCACTTATTGCCTATTTCCTTACATTTGTAATGTCAGCAGTTTTTAATGGAGATGGTTTCCGTGAAATTGATAATCCAAGTAAAATATTGTTATTAATTCCGCTAATTTTTTTCTTTAAACTTTACCCGATTAAGAAAGAGATTCTATTTCATTTCATTCCTATTGGAGCGTTAGTAGTTGGAATTTTAGCGATATATCAAAAATTTATACTTAATTTGCCGAAGCCATTTCCTGACACAATGCATATTCAGGCAGGTAATATCTCAATATTATTAGCACTATTTAGCATTGCAATTGCTTTTTACTGGTTTGCACAAAAACAACATAAAACTTGTATCCTCTATTTTGCCTGTCCTGCTTTTGCTCTGCTTGCTAGTATTCTAACAGGTGCAAGGGGTGGGTGGGTCGCATTTCCTATCTGTATTTTACTTATTCTATTTTTTAACTTTAAATATATTCGTAAACAAATTATTTATGTAATCATACTAATGCTAACCCTTCCTTTAGCATTATTTATTTATAAACCTGAATTTGGTATTCAGCAAAGATTGAATGAAGCAGAAACGGATATTACCCGCTATGTTGAGCAAAAGGACAAAACAACCTCTTTAGGTGCTCGTTTTGATATGTGGGAAAATGCAGTAATCGCCATTTCTGAAAAACCTATATTAGGACACGGTAGTTCAGGTTATGAAAAATTTAAGGAGAAGCAAGTAGAAACTCAACAAATGGCTAAAACCACATTAAAATTCAATAGTCTACATAATCAATATTTAGAGTCTTTCGTAAAAAGAGGTATTTTAGGATTCGCTGCATTAATTGGCGTATTATTTATTCCACTGAGTATTTTTGTTAGACGATTAAATACCAATGATGCTGTGTTAAAATGTATAGCTGTTCTAGGAATAATACATATTATTGCTCATTCATTCTTTTTTTTGAGCCAGTCATTCTTGGCTCATAATTCAGGCTCAATATTTTATTTCTTTGTATTGATTTTGTTATATCATCTATTGAAACAAAAAGAAAATAACATATAAAATAAAAAGGCAGATCAAACATCTGCCTTTTTAATTGAATCATTATTTTCTAAATACCATTTAACTGTTTTACGCATACCGGTTTCAAAAGTTTCTATTGGTTGCCAACCTAACTCTTGTTTAATTTTTGAGGTATTAAGTGCATAACGGATATCGTGTCCTGGTCTATCTTCAACATAAGTAATCAAATCAGTATAATATTTTATATTATTAGGTTTATTAGGTGCGAGCTCCTCTAATAAACTACAAATTGCCCTTACTATCTCAATATTTGTTTTTTCTTGACGAGCACCAATATTATAAGTTTCCCCTACTTTACCTTTAGTTAAAACTTGATATAAAGCCCTAACGTGATCTTCTACGAAAATCCAATCACGAATTTGCAAGCCATTTCCATAGATAGGTAATTTTTTACCTTGCAAGGCATTTAAAATCATCAATGGAATTAATTTTTCAGGATATTGATAAGGTCCGAAATTATTTGAACACGTTGTAATAAGAGTTGGTAATCCATAAGTTCTATGCCAAGCACGAACTAAATGATCGGCAGAAGCTTTTGATGCGGAGTAGGGACTACTTGGAGCATAGGGGGAATTCTCTGTAGATAGACTATCCGTTAATGCAAGATCTCCATATACTTCATCGGTTGAAATATGATGAAAGCGAAAAGTTGATTTTTGGAGCTCAGGTAAATCTAGCCAGTATTCTCTCGCAACTTCAAGCAAAGAATAAGTACCAACAATATTAGTTTGAATAAAATCAGCTGCTCCAGAAATAGAACGATCTACATGGCTTTCCGCAGCTAAATGCATAACAGCATCGGGTTGATATTTGCAAAATATTTCCGAAATTTGACCGCTTGCACAGATATCTACCTGCTCAAAATGGTAACGCTCATCAGATGAAACACGAGATACTGAAGCTAAATTGCCCGCATAAGTTAATTTATCAATATTAATAACCGTGTGATCGGTTTCTTCAATCAGGTAGCGAACTAGTGCAGAACCGATAAAACCGGCTCCACCTGTAACGAGAATATTCATAATCAATAAGCTCCACTTCGCTTAATTACCACACTGATGGTTTTGCAAAGAATAACTAAATCATTCCAAAGAGACCAATTTTTAACATACCAAGCATCAAGATAGACTCTTTTTTGGTAATCTACATCATTTCTACCGCTTACCTGCCATAAACCTGTCATTCCAGGTTTTGCCATAAAATAGTAATCCACATCTTCATCATACCGAGATAGTTCTTCCGCAACAATAGGACGAGGACCGACTAAACTCATTTCTCCTTTTAAAACATTCCAGAGTTGAGGTAGCTCATCTAAACTACTACGACGGAGAAAATTTCCTAAAGGAGTAATTCTTGGATCATCTTTGAGTTTGAAATCTTTCTCCCACTCTGCTTTTGCAAGCGGTTCATTTTTGAATAAATTTTGCAAAATTTCGTCTGAATTTATAACCATTGTGCGAAATTTCAAACAGGAAAAAGGTTTACCATTCCGCCCTATTCTCTGATGACCATAAATTGCTTGACCACCGTCTTTCCTAATTTTCCAAGAAAGATATAAAAATAATGGGCTAAGAAATACTAAACCTAAAATAGATAAAACAATATCTGCTGTTCGTTTAATAAATCGAGATGTTCTTTTTGCTAAATTATTATTTATTCTTAACAGCATTACATCATAGCTAAATAGAAATGACATATCCGTGCTATATAATGGCAATCCTCTTAAACTTGGAATAACTGATACCGAACGATAACGATGTTTTGATAAATAACGAAGCCAATAATCTCGCTCCGTATTTTCGTGATCTTCTAGAGCAATAATAAATTGATCGTAAGGATTAGAAACTAATTCCCAAATCCCTCCTTCTGAAACATCCTTTAAAATTGGAATCCCTAATTCACTTAACTTATCAGATGGATGACTAGATAAAAAATACCTAATCTCCAACCCTAAATAAGGCTCACTTTTTAAGGCATAATAAGCATCAATGGCATTTTCTCCACCACCAATAATTATTGTTTTTTTAGTGTAGATTTTAGCTTTAATTAACCCTTTTTTGAGCAAGATTCGCCCAATTGGAATAATAATAAATGCACAAGCCCAAGTAGTTAGCCATAAATAACGGGATAAATAAAGTTTAGAAAAAGCAATAATAGAAAGTTCAAAGATTGCTAAAATAGCTAAGGTGCGTAAAATTTCTTTTAACTCAAACCAAAAGGGTTTACGATATGTATAATGACGTAATCTTATCCAAAACCAGCCTATACCAATCATACTTAGTAAAATATGAATAGTAATTCGCTCTTGTAACTCATTTAATGGCAAATACTGGCTAATATCGGTTACAAAAAAATATAAAATAGACAGTCCCAAAATAGAGGATAATATAAAACTTAATAGATCAACCAATACTAAAATATATTTACTATCTAGTTTATTTTTCTTCATTATTTAAAAACTTCCGCTTTAGTAAATTCATTGCTTTTAATAAAAAATTTTCATTTTCTATATTAACCACATCAATCATTTTTATTTTAATATGATTATGCTCAATCCATATATTAAATAATCTTTCAGCAATAAACCCAAAAACTCTCTTTTGATAAATAGAATAGCTAGAGATATCAATTCTTTTCTCTAATTCAAACAGAATAGAAAATAGCCACTCACAATATTCTCCACATAATTCTGAACGCATTATAAACATATTAAATAAATGCAAAGAACTACTATCTAACACTTTATTACAAGCGGTTAAATATTCAGGATTTTTTTCAATTATAATTGAAACGGCTAAATCTAAATCATTAATATAGTGAGCATTTTTATAGTGAGAATAGACCGTTTCAATATAATATTTCCTTTTTTTAGGAACAAGACAATCTACCTGACTTAAATCTTCCTGAATATTTTTCTCACTCAATATATACTTATTTTTTAGAAAAGGATATTCACCTTTAAAATAACGACGATAATGAACTAAGCCGACATAATCATTTTTCTCAAAAATGCCATTTTTCCAAGCCCAATAGAGAGCTGTGAGCTCACAAAAAGTAGGGTTTTTGCCTGAGATATTTTCACCCAAATCATCCCTCAGAATACCCAATTCTAAATTAGTATTAACACATCCTACTTGAATTGGAATATAGTACTCCACTCTAGGAAATTTATATTTTTTATGTGTCGCGACAAGAACTGTTAATCTTTTCATAAATATTTTATATGATGTGAAAAATCATCTCTTAAACCATGCCACATAGCTCTCCAGGTAAATATAAGCTCCTTTACACTTGGCTTGGTAAACATAAAAAACCAGGTAGTTTTAAGCCAAAATCCTATAATATGCCAGATTGTACCGTGAAGCTTAAATATATCAATAGCATTACGACAAAAACAATATAGTTTCAGATTAGAAGATGAATAATTAAATCTTAATTTACCAAAAAACATTTTAGTTGAGGATGAGCTATCTGCTGGATGATAGAATATTGCATCTATAACAGTTAAAATAT
The DNA here is from genome assembly GCF_056854775.1 of Mannheimia sp. Lineage (NCBI taxonomy): Bacteria > Pseudomonadati > Pseudomonadota > Gammaproteobacteria > Pasteurellales > Pasteurellaceae > Mannheimia > Mannheimia sp. The sequence continues at coordinate 671 of NZ_JBXGGI010000026.1, read as the reverse complement.
TTGCACCTGATTTCGAAGCTCTAATTGTATATTCTTTATCATCTCCCCAAATAAAATATTTTTCCTTAATTAATCCAATATTTTTAACTAACTGCCTAGAAATTAGTGTTCCATTAAAAGGAAGTACAATGTCTCTGATAAAATTTTTCTGCTTAAACTTATCAGGAATAGAAGAATATGAATCAATAATTTGCAATGAATTCGGGATTCTTAGTGCAAAACTTAATTTATCTTGGCTGATCGGCTCTAAAACCATAGGTCCAATATAGCAATCTTCAGAAATATAATTAACTAAATTTTCTAAACAATTTTCAGAAGGATAACCATCATCATCCATTAGCCAAATATACTCAAAATTATTCTCGTAGGCATACTTAAGACCTTCATAAAAGCCCCCCGCTCCTCCTTTGTTGCAGGGTAAGGTTAATAAAGTAAATTGTTCGCTGTTTATCCAACCATTTTCCTCCAGAAAATTGATTGTGTCATCTGTACTAGCATTATTAACTACTACTATATGAGCAATTGGATAGGTTTGCTTTATTAGAAATTGCAAGCAGTTTAATAATAGCTCTTTACGATTGTAGGTAACAACAACTGCACAAACTTTTGGATTTGAAATCATCCTTTACACACCTTTAGGCTAGCGTCAGGGAAATTCACATTCCCACATT
>NZ_JBXGGI010000025.1:0-29407 GCF_056854775.1 Mannheimia sp. | reverse complement strand
ATTATTTTTAACAAAAGAGAAATGGATTAGTCAGCAGAATATTACTCAGTTTTATAGTGAAAAATATCTTGCAGATAAATATCACTTTCTCGCTTTATACAAAGAAGATAAAAATAAACTTTGCCAAAAATTAAAAAAAGATATGATTATTCAATCTGATTTCTCACCTCAGAAATTAAATTTCTTGCAATATCAATTTGAATGCCAATTTAACAGTTTATTCAAAGATAAAAAACCGACTAAAGAGAAATATATACCATTTACACAGTTTTCAGATTATTTAGATTTAGCAAATATAGCAGAACAAGAGATTTATACCATTCGCAGCTTATCAGAATTGCCTTCTAGTAGCGAAGATAATCCGAAAATTGTTATTGCTCAAAATGAGATTAATGAAAATCTCCCACAGGATTTTTATGGTATTGTGATTACTGATTATCTCTTTGATATTACAGGCAAAAAAATGTATGGTACTTTGTATTCCTCTTTTGATAACGCAAGAGAAGAACGCAATTTAACCTTTAAGAAAGAGGTTATCGCCCAGCTTGAAGTGAAATATTCCTACTGGCAATATTTACCTCATTCCGAAAATACCATAGGGGCAATTGATGAATAAATATAAGGCGGAAAGTACTATTTCACTTTTAGTGGCTATAGCTTTATTTACGATTGTGGTGTTGAGTTTTAGCCATTGGCAATCTGAGCAAAATAGGCGAGTGAATATCCATTTTCAGCAACAACAGGCAGCGGTGATATTAGAAAATCAAATTGCGTTACAGTTGGCGGGTTTAGATTGTGAACGGCAGATAGAGCAAAATAATATTCGCTATGACATTCAGTGCTCAGGGAATAAGCTTAGTATTCGTTTTCCACTTGGCAAAATTGAGCTGAATAATGATTGAATCCCCCCTCGCTTTATTGGACAATAATTCATTAGCGAGGCGTTATTATGTTTACACTTTACCAATCCAACCAAATTTCTTCACTGGCGGAAATGCTGGTGAAAGTTCAGCAAGTTAATCCGCTTGAAGATCCATTTGAACCGGAAACGGTTTTGATCCAAAGTCAAGGAATGGCACAATGGTTGCAAATGCAGATTGCAGAATTAAACGGCATTATGGGCAACTGCAATTTTCTTTATCCAACCACTTTTTTGTGGCAGCAGTATCGTGTACTGTTTCCTGAATTACCGAAAGAGAATATTTTTGAACGCCATTCAATGACTTGGCGGATTATGCGTTTGCTCCCGAATTGCCTAAATCAAGATGAATTTAAGCCCCTTCAGCGGTATTTGGCAAATCAGCCAAACGAGGAGCAGTATCAACTTAAACTCTATCAACTTTCTGCCAAAATTGCCGAATTGTTCGACCAATACTTAGTTTATCGCCCACATTGGTTGGTGCACTGGGAAGAGGGAAACTTACAAGCGGTCGAAAATGAACTAAAAATTGCAATTTCTGCAAAGAATGTCGATCTGAATTTGATTTCAAACGATATTAAATGGCAAAGCCAATTATGGTTGCAGATTATTCAAGATCTGCAAGCCGGGGCAGATGATCGGGTATTCACCACCTCGCATCGTGCGTATTTGCAACAAAATTATTTTGAAAAGCTAGATAATCTCACCGAAGCGGAAAAAGCAAAGCTACCAAAGCGTATCTTTATTTTTGGTATTTCTGCGTTCTCGCCGTTGCAGTTAGCGGTGTTTAAAAAATTAAGTGAGCATTGCGATATTCACATCTTTTTTTTCAACCCAAGCGAAAAATATTGGGGCGATAGCGTAGAAGACAAAGTATGGCAAAAGCTCGCCTTAACACATAAAATTTCGCCTGAAGATCTGGAAAATTTGTTAGCAGAGCAGAGCAATAAACTACTTGCCCTTTGGGGAAAACAAGGGCGTGATTTCTTAGCACAGCTGATGGAATTTGAGCCAAATACTATTGATGTATTCCTCGAACCTGAAGAAAACAGTAACCTAAACAAGCTTAAAAAGCAGATTTTTAGTTCCGTAAATAATGCCACTATTGATGATTTAACCGACGATCACTCTCTTCAAATTCACGCCTGCCATAGCCCAATGCGTGAAGTAGAAGTGTTACATAACCAACTACTGAATTTGTTTGAGAAAGACAAAACCTTACTGCCAAAAGACATCATTGTGATGTCGCCGGATATTAATAAATACGCTCCTTATATTGATGCGGTGTTTTCTCGCAATAAAGGTAGCCGAGATCCACGCTATATTCCGTTTTCGTTATCGGATCAGACGTTTACCAAAATTGATCCAATCATCAATAGTTTTTTGCAACTGCTTGCGATGAAAGAGAGCCAATTTAATGCCGAAGATCTATTTGATTTATTGGAGGTTGGGGCAATTCAATCCCGTTTTTCCTTTAGTGCGGAAGATATTCACACGTTACGAGTATGGGCGAAAAATGCAGGTGTACGTTCAGGCATTGATATTCAACAACCCCATTGGCAGAACTACAACTCGTGGGAAAACGGTTTAAATCGTTTACTGCTTGGCTCAAGCCTAAAAGAAGCTCACGGCATTTGGGAAAACACATTAGCATTTGGTGATAGCTACGGCTTAAATGCAGAGCTGGTTGGGCGATTGGCGTCGTTTATTTCAGCTTTATTGGAATGGGTAAAGCTGATTCAGTCGCCACAATCTTTAGAGCAATGGCATTTAGCGGTAAAAATGCTGATTGCAGATTTATATCAAGAAAATGCTGAAAATGCCGCCTCTATTTTGCTACTCAATACGGTAAATGATGAAATTTTATCATTGATTTCCGCAACTCATTTTGCTGAAGATCTCCACATTGAGATTTTAGCGTTGTTATTTAACCAGCAATTAAATCAACATACCCAGCAGCTCAATTTCTTGGTTGGGCGAGTCAATTTCGCCACACTTTTACCAATGCGAGCTATTCCGTTTAAAGTGGTTTGTTTGCTTGGAATGAATGAAGCGGATTTCCCTCGTCAGCAACAGATCAATAGTTTTGATTTAATGCAATACGCTCCACAAAAAGGCGACCGTGCGAAACGAGATGATGATCGCTATCTCTTTTTGGAAGCCTTACTTTCTGCACAAAATGTGTTTTACATCAGTTACATCGGGCAATCGCAAAAAGACGGCAAAGAGATGTTGCCCTCTATTTTGGTTTCTCAGCTGCTTGATACCATTAGCGATTACTTAACACCTGAATTTAAATCAATGTTCGGAGCGGAAGTTGAGCAAATCTTAGTAAGAAAACAACCGCTTACAGTGTTTAGCAAAAAGAACTTCACTCACCCAAGAGATTATGCCTACAACGCAGAGTGGATTATTAACTCAAACAATTCCGTACAAGATTTCTTGAGTGAGCCCTTAAGTACGGAAATGGTAACTGATATTGAGATCGAAAACCTCATTCGCTTTGTGCAGAACCCGATTAAATTTTTCTTCGTTAATGTACTAGGTATCTCTTTTAACACTTACGATGATACGATTGATGAAAGCGAAATTTTTACGATGTCTGGGCTGGATAATTACGCTATCTTAAATGAATTATTAAGTGTTAAGCCCGAACAGCAAGAGCAATTTTTTGAGCAAGAACAGCTTAAAGGCAACTTACCGGCATCTAATTTTGCCACAACAACCAAGCAAGATTTAATCGGTAAAATCAGTGATATGCGAGCGACTTTAGCTGATTATTTAGCAAGAGAAAGCACAATTTTAACGCTAAACCACAGCATTGCCATTGATGAGAAAGTGCTCCAACTTAACGGCAATATGCCAAATTTATATAGTAATGAAATGGTGCTGTGGCGAGTGGGCGGATTACGAGATAAAGATAAGATTGAAATCTGGATTTATCATTTATTACTTTGTGCTTATTTCCCTCAAAAAACCGTGAAGTTTTATTATCGTGAAGGCGAGCAAACAGGGCAGTTGAGTTTTGAAAAACTCTCTTCAGAAGAGGCTTTAGCTCAATTAACTGTTTATGTGAAGGATTACTTGGCAGGCTTATCGCAAGCTCAGCTGGTGATTTATCAAGGAATTGAAGAGTATCTCAAAAAAGGCGGTGAAAACAGCGAACAGGCACTTTCTCTCCTTGCAGAAGATCGAGAAGGCAGTTATATCAACCGTGTTCTTTCACAAACAATAGAGCTAGATACAGATAACATTTATCAACGTACCATAAATTGGTTTGGGTTGATGAATGAGAAAATGAGGATAAATAGCTAAATACAAGCGGTTGTTTTTGTTGATAAATTTGCAAATAGAATTTTTCCTTCATTTTACTGTCAATAAATTACGACAAATTTTAATTTCAAAAGGAGATGTATGAAATTATCTATTCTAACTAAATTACTGGCAGCCGCTTTTGCTGCTAATGTAATGACTTATCCAGCCTTTGCAGATGTTGCAAAAAATTCGGAAAAAACGACCGCTAGTCAAATGCAATCCCAGAGCCAGAAAGGCTTTGAGTTAATTAAGCAAAGCATTAATAAAAGCCCGAATGATAAGGCGATTTATCAAGGTATCAAACTGAATAATGGTATGGAGGTACTACTTATTTCAGATAGCCAAGCGAATAAATCGCTAATGTCCGCCATTATTCCGATTGGCTCGATGGATGACCCGGTTTCTCAGCAAGGGTTAGCTCACTATCTTGAGCATATGATTTTGATGGGCTCAAAAAACTACCCTGAAACCAACAGTTTAGACGGCTTTTTAACCCAAAATGGCGGAATGAATAATGCGTCTACCGCCCCTCATCGCACCGCTTATTATTTACAAGTGAATAATGAGGCGTTTAGTGAGGCGGTTACTCGTTTGGCGGATACGCTTGCCTTCCCATTATTGCTGGAAACGAATGCGAAAAAAGAGGTGAATGCGGTGAATGCCGAGATGGTGCGAGCGAAATCCCACGATGGACATTTATTACACAGTGTGAATTTAGCCACTGCAAACCCGGCTCACCCTGCCACAAAATTTGCGGTTGGAAACAAAGATACATTATCTGATAAGCCGGATAGCAAATTACAAACCGAGCTGGAGAAATTCTACAAAGAGCGTTATTCGGCGAATTTGTTTAAAGTGGTGCTTTATTCAAATCAGTCGATTGAGCAGATGGCGAAATTGGCAGTAAATACGTTAGGCAAAATGGAAAACAAAAATCTAAGTGTGCCTCAAACGGCTGAACCACGTTACCGATCGGAAGATAAATCTGTTTTCATTCAATATAAGCCGGTGAAATCCACTAAAATGCTTGTGATTGGCTTTGATTTCCCAAATGATGAAATGCACTTTAAGCACAAAACAGGCGAGTATATCGCTTATGTGCTGAATAATAATACCGATGGCACATTGTCAGATTATTTAATTAAACAAGGCTTATCCGATGGTGGCATTGAAGCAGTCAGTTCCGCTAATATTGGACGTGATCGCAGTTCGTTCGATATTTATATTGAGCTAACGGATAAAGGCTTATCTGAGCAAGATAAAGTGATTTCTCTCGTGTTCCAACAAATTGAAAAAATCAAGCAAGAGGGCATTCAAGAAAGCTATTTCAATGAGGTAAAAGAGAGCCTGAAGCAAGATTTTCAACATCTACAAGTTGAGAAAAATATGGACTTTGTGGAGTTCATTACCGACCAAATGCTCTATTTTCCGTTAGAACACGTTATCGACCAACCTTATGTGGCGGAAACGATGGATAATGAGGCAATTAAAGCGAAATTGGCGGAAATGAATATCGACAATGCTCGTATTATACTCGTGAGCGATAATGCCGTAACGGATAAGAAAACGCCACATTTTGAGGCTGGCTATTCTGTGGCAAAAATCACAAACGGACAAAAGCAAAAATGGTTTGATTTCAGCCAAAATCCACCGCTCAATTTACCTGAGTTAAATCCTTATTTCACCACAGATTTCTCGTTAAATGAGGTAGAAAAAGGGCTGACTAAGCCAAAATTATTAGCTGAAAAACAAGGCGAGCTGATTTATGCGATGCCGAGTGTGAATTTTGCTACCGATCCGAAAGCGAAAATCAGTATGACATATAACATTCTTCCAAGACAGGACGATTTAAAAACCGCGATTGCGGCATCAATTTTGGGTTATATGAATAATTTGGCACAAACGAAGCTGGATTTTCAATCTTCCACAGCAGGAATGAAGCTAAGTTTAGCCCCGGCAGCCAATGGTTTGGTGGCGAGTGCGGAAGGTTATACACAAAATCTAAGTAAGTTGATTTTAGACAGTATCAAACAGTTCAGCACTTTTGAGCTTGATGAAGACGTATTAGATCAGGCTAAACAACGTTTACACCAAGTTTTAGATCGTAGCGAGAAAGAAAATAGCCTTAATCAAGCGAATGCGGCATTAACCTCTTTTGCAAGCTACCCTTATTTTGAGATAGCGAAACAACGTGAGATGATCGATAAAATCACGCTTGATGATGTGCAAAAATTACGTCAGCGTATTTTAAATGATGCGACAGGCTTTAAGTTACTTTCGGTTGGAAATTTGTCGAATGATCAGGTTTCTGCACTTTCAAACGAAGTACAAGCGGTCATAAAAAACCAAAAATCTGCAAATGCAACAGGGCAGTATCTTGATATTAATGAAAGCAACCGTAAGATCAATTTCATTAAAAACGTACCGAATGAAGACAACGCATTGTTAATGGCATTCTTGCCAAATGGCTATGCAGAGTTAGAGGGTGTAGTAAGAGCAAGACTGATTAGGGATATTGTGTCTCGCTGGTATTTCGATGATTTGCGTACCGACAAACAACTTGGTTATGTGGTGTATGCAACTCATACGGCTGTTGGTAAAACCTCAGGCATTCAGTTTATGGTGCAAAGTCCGAATACTACGCCGGAAGGGATTTTAGAACATAACAAGCGTTTCTTTAAAGAAAGCTTCGAGCGTTTACAGAATTTATCTGATGATGAATTTGTAAAATATCGCAATAGCTTGGTCGAAAAACTGCAATATAAGCCTGAATCTTTAGCAGAAGAATTTGCCGAATTTGGTTCAGACTTTAGCAGAAATAATGCGAAATTTGACCGCTTGCAACAAGTGATTGAGCTAACTAAAGGGCTAACTAAGGCAGATATTGTGGCGTTTTACCAAAAAGCGGTCATCGATCAGAAAGGTTTAGTATTCGTTAGCCAAGCTGTCGGCACAAAAACCAAAGCAGAAGATGTAGCGAAGTTTAACGATTTCGAACAAGTTGAAAGCATTGAAAAGCTACAACGAGAATTTGACATTAAAGACTACTAAGTAGAAAAAAGCCACCTTTCGGTGGCTTTTGTTTATCTCTGATTTCATTAATCTACAATCTTCACAGGATATAAGTAAGTATATCCGAATGGGCTTTGTTTGTAGCCTTCAACACGTTTGCTGGTTGGGGCAAAGTTAATTGAGTGAGCTACGTTAATCCAAGGTGCTTGCTCTCTTAAAATCACTTGAGCCTGTTCGTATAACTTAGTACGTTCTGCTTTATCAGATGAGCCTAATGCTTTTTCCAATAACGCATCTAACTCTGGATTGCTAAAGCGTGCATAGTTGCTGTTACCCACGTTTGGCGTGCCGAACAGTGGAGATAGGAAGTTATCCGGATCGCCATTATCACCAGACCAACCGTAAGTCCCCGCAGTTAATTCACCTGCTTTGGTACGTTTGATGTAATCGCCCCATTCGTAGGTTACTAAATTTGCTTTCACACCGATTTTCGCCCAGTCCGCTTGAATAATTTCTGACATACGGCGTGGGTTCGGGTTAGAAGCACGCACTACAGGCTGCACCCATAAATCGGTTTCAAAACCGTTCGGGAAGCCAGCTTCCGCTAATAATTGTTTCGCTTTTTCGATGTTGTATTCAGACTCAGGTAAGCTGTCGTTATATCCCCAGATCGTTGGCGGAAGAGGGTTTTTTGCCGCAAAACCATTGCCTTGATAAACCACATCAATAATTGCTTTTTTATCTACCGCTAAATTCAACGCTTGGCGAACTTTCACGTTATCAAACGGAGCTTTTTCGGTGTTGAACGCCACATAAGCAATGTTTAAACCCGGTTGAGATAATAAATTCACTTTCGGATCGGTTTTCATTTTCTCAATGTCGGTGGCATTCGGGAAGTCCATTAAATCACATTGACCAGCCTGTAATTTCGCATAGCGAGCGGTTGCGTCCGGCACAATCTCAAAAATCAAGCGGTCAATATCCGGCTTACCTTTCCAATACTCTTTGTTTGCCACATAACGGCTTGCTTGGTCTAACACATAGCCACTAAATACAAACGGACCTGTGCCGATTGGTGTGGTATCTACTGCTTCAGGCGTGCCGGCTTTCATCATTTTATCCGCATATTCCGCAGAATAAATCGAAGTGAAATCCATACCAAGACTTGATAAGAACGAGGCATCTCGTTTGGTTAAGGTAATACGCACCGTGCTGTCGTCCACTTTCTCTACCGATTTTAATAACGTTGGGAATTTCATCGCATTGAAGTACGGATAAGTTCCTTTAGAAACCGTGTGATATGGGTGATTTTTGTCTAGTTGGCGGTTGAATGAGAACACCACATCATCTGCGTTTAACTCACGGCTTGGGGTGAAATCTTTATTTGAATGGAATTTCACACCTTGACGTAATTTGAAGGTGTAAGTTAAACCATCTTCGCTGATTTCCCAGCTTTCAGCCAACGCAGGTTCAATATCCGTTGTGCCCGGCACAAATTCCACTAAGCGGTTATAAATTTGTTGCGAGCTGGCGTTATAAGATAAACCGTCCATCATTAAAATAGGGCTAAAGCCAGTTGGCGAACGGCTCACACAGTTTACAAAAGTTTTCTCTACAGCCGGTTTTGCTGCTACAGTCGTAGTTGCTTTGTTTTCGCTTTTATCATCACAAGCGGCTAATGCTAAAGCTGCAAATACGCCTGCACTTACTTTCGTTAAAGTTGAAAATTTCATATTTTTCTCCGTTATCTTAGAGCTAACCGACAAAGAGTACCTTTTCTTATATTGAGAGTAAAGAACAAAAGGTGTGTTGTTATAACTAATAATTCTAAAGAGAGAAGATGCCAATAACTGTTTTTGCGATCTGCATCGAAAAATAGAAATAAGTTAATTGTACTTGTTAAAGATTTTCTGCATTATTAAATTAGATTGAAATATCATTCTAAAGATGACAATATATGCAAAAAATATTTAAGACAAAAGCTTTTGAAAAATTTGCGAGAAAAGCTCAAATTAGTGATGAAATATTGCTGGAGGCTATATATCGAGCAAATCAAGGACTTATTGATGCTGATTTAGGGCATTTCATTATTAAGCAACGAATAGCCACCAACGGGCGTGGACGTTCAGGTAGCTATAGAATGATTATTTTTTATCAAATAAATAATCGCAGTTATTTTGTTGCAGGTTTTGCGAAAAATCAGCAAGAAAATTTGTCTGCTGCTGAATTTATAGCGTTGAAAGCCTTATCAAAAATATATCAACAATTAACAGATGATGAACTAAACTTATTGCTACAAAATAATAAGCTGATTGAAATCAAACAGGAAATATCAGATGACGAATAAAAGTAATATATTAGAAATGCTGCACGATAATGCAAGTGATCTACACGAGGTAGGTATTATTCCTAAAAAAACAATGAGAAGTTTTGATAAATTATGCTTAACGCCGATTAAACCTCTTGCACCTGAAGAAATTCGACAAATTAGGGAGAGAGAAGCCTTTTCTCAGAGTGTTTTTGCTCATTATTTAAATGTAAGCAAAAATCTGGTTTCAGATTGGGAAAGAGGGATCAAAAAACCGAGTGGTGCAGCATTAAAGCTACTTACGATTGTTCAAAATAAAGGGATTATAGCAATTCTTTGAATTGCAAGCGGTCATATTTCTCCTATTTTTTGCAAAAAATATGGAAAATTTAACCGCTTGTAAGAAGCTAATCTGCCCGAAGCGACATTTCTCCAATACCGAAATATTGAATGGTTTCGCCTTGTCGGAGGATTAACTCGCCTTGTTCGTTAATGCCGAGTGAGGTGCCGTGAATTTCGCTGGTTTCTGTTACTAATTTCACCGGTTTATTGTAGAAAATATCGAATTTTTGCCAGCGTTCAGCGTAGTGAGAGAAGCCGACAAGCGGGTAAATTTTGAGATTTTTTTGCAACTCAAAGGCTAAATGGCAGACTAGTTTGTTGCGGTCGAAATGATATTGTGATAAATCCGCCCACGCTTGGGTAACAATGGTTTCGTCCACTTTTGTCATACCCAAATTTAAACCAATGCCAATCACTAAATTTAAGCTATTGCGAGTGGCTTGGCTTTCCAGCAAAATACCACCCATTTTTTTACCTTTATAGTAAATATCATTTGGCCATTTGATTTGAATATCATCCACATTTTGTGCACAGAGGCTTTCAGCAATAATTAACGCTACTACAAGGCTAAGTGATGGCAGATTTGCTGCTTCTTCATTTGGATAATGCCATAAAATGGAAAAATAGAGATTTTCGCTTTCCGGCGAATACCACGTTCGCCCACGTCTACCACGCCCGGCAGTCTGTTTTTCGGCAAGGCAGATTGAGCCATTTTCTAATGTTTGATGATGAGTGAGTAAATACTCGTTGGTTGAACCAATTTCATCAAATACAATGGCTTGTCCACAGAGTAGTGCTTCTTGAATTTGGGCTTGGTTGAGCTTCATTCTTACCTCTCTTAGCGAGTGATTTGCTCGCTATCCACTTCGCCATTTTTGCCAATAAAACGTACTTCAGGCTGGATTTCCACCCCAAATTTTTCACGCACACGTTGGCGAACAGTTTTTGCCAATTCCGCAACGTCTTTTCCTGTGGCATTTTCTTTGTTGATTAAGACTAAGGCTTGCTGAGTATGCACCGCTACACCGCCAATTTGTAAGCCTTTTAAGCCTGCTTGGTCAATTAACCAACCTGCAGCTAGTTTGATTGAGCCATCGGGCTGTAGATAGCTTGGAATAGTTGGGAATTTTGCTTGTACATCTGCAAATTGCTCAGGTGAAATAATCGGGTTTTTAAAGAAACTGCCTGCGTTACCAAATTCATCCGGGTTCGGTAGTTTTGAGGAGCGAACGGCACAAACTTCATCAAAAATTTGTTGGGGCGTAACGGTTTGCGGATCAAATTGAGTAAGCGAGCCGTAAGTCAGTACAGGCTGCCACGCTTTAGCAAATTTTAAACCAACGGAAATAATCGCAAATTCATCACGATATTGGTGTTTAAATACACTTTCACGGTAGCCAAAGCCGCATTCTTCTTTTGAAAGCGTAAAGCGTTCGCCTGTGCGTAAATTTATCACTTCGACAAAATCACACACTTGCTCAAACTCTACGCCATAGGCTCCGATGTTTTGAATTGGGGCAGAGCCTACCACACCGGGAATTAACGCAAGATTTTCAATGCCTGCAATGTTACGTGCTAATGTCCACTTCACTAATTCGTGCCAATTTTCCCCACCTTGAACGTGCAAGTAGTGGAATTGTTCATCTTCACGGTGTTCAATCCCTTTTAGTTTATTAACTAAGACTACACCGTCAAAATCTTCTAAAAACAAGACGTTAGAGCCTTGCCCTAGAATTAAAATCGGCATTTGAGCATTAAAAGCTTTTTGCCATTCTGTGAGTAGTTGTTCAACGCTGGTAAATTCAATAATTTGCGTGGCGTTTGCAGGCAAGTGGAACGTGTGAAAAGAGGTTAAACTGTGTTTCATCATTATTAGGTTACGTTAAGAAGTGGGAATTACAAGCGGTAATATTTTTATCAAATTTTGCAATTGAGATTTGAGGCAGGCACAGGACCCGCCTCTACATTTAGTATTACCTTGCTCCGAATACGACAATGGTTTTGCCGTGTGCAGAAATTAAACCTTCGTCTTCCAACATTTTCATAATGCGTCCAACAGTTTCACGCGAGCAGCCGACCATTTGCCCGATTTCTTGGCGGGTAATTTTGATCTGCATACCTTGTGGGTGAGTCATTGCATCAGGCATTTTGGCTAAGTTGAGCAAGGTTTGAGCAATACGTCCTGCCACATCTAAAAAGGCAAGATTTCCCACTTGGCGTGAAGTTTGGCGTAAACGACGAGCCATTTGTGCCGATAAATACATCAAAATATCAGGGTTTAAATGCACAAGTTGTTTGAATTTTTTATAGGAAATTTCCGCAATTTCGCACGCTCCTTTGGTTCGAACATAAGCGGTGCGTTGTTGCACTTTTTCTTCAAACAGACTTAATTCGCCTACAAATTCACCCGTACCTAAATTGGTTAAAAGCATCTCTTTGGTTTCATCATCTTTAATGTAAACCGATACCGAACCATTAACAATATAAAAAAGTGATTGAGCATCTTCTCCTGCGTGGATTAGTGTATATTTCGCAGGATAACGATGGATATGACAATGTGTTAAAAACCACTCAACCGCAGGATCGTGAATCGAGGGCGGAGGTGTTACATTTTCAAGTGGTGCTGTTGAGAGCGTCATATCTTGCATAGTATTTCCTATAACTCTTTATACTAGGTTAAATTTTCGAGATTCTAGCACGAAATTAACTATTAGCCTAAGAAAGATTTTTTGTCTTTAATATCAAGGCTTTCGTGCAATTCAGACCAAACGATAACTACTTTATCTGCCTTTAGTTGGGCGAGTAAGCGTGCTCTTTTTTCTTCCAAAGAAAGCTCGATTTCACCGTAGTCTGTGCCTTCTCGTAAAATGAAAGAATCCAGCACATTATGCAATGTGGATTCTTCTAAGTCTTGCCAAGGTATAATCATAATTAATCAAATAAAGGCTTGATAAATGCCCACTGTTTTTCAAAATGTTGATGCTGGTTATAGCTGAAATTTGAGCGAACCAGACGTAAAAATTGCCCTTCGCAGAAATTTACCAAATAACCTGCCAACGCTCTTTCATCTTCAAACGATTTACGTTCACGCAGTTTGCTGAGCTGCAAGATATTGGCAAATTGCAATTCCAAATTATCAAAGAATTTGGCGACACGAGCTTTCAGAATATCATCTTCAAACATTAAGGCGTGCCCTGTTAGAATTCGGGTTACCCCTGGGTTTTTACGGGCAAATTCCAAAATAGAGTAAAGAATGGCTCGCACCGAATTGGCACTGCTGTCTTGGCGTTTATTGGCGTGAATATAGCTGGTTAGCGTTTGCTCAATTTTCTCAATCAACGCTTCAAACATTTTTGTTTTGCTTGGAAAATAGCGATACAACGCCCCTTCCGACACGCCCACCGCCGCAGCTAAACGCTCGGTAGTTACACGTTGCATTCCATCTTCAGAATTTAACAAACCGATTAACACTTCCAGTACCTGCTGGCGACGTTCCACTACCGATTTTTTCGGCATTTTAATTTTAGGTTCCATCATTGCTCACCCTGCTACTTACTGCTTGCCAGAGTGCCCGAAACCACCTTCACCACGTTCAGTTTGCTCAAAATCTTGCACGATGTTGAAATTTGCCTGAACCACAGGGACGAAAACTAGCTGAGCGATACGGTCGCCCACATTCACGGTAAAATCGTCTTGGCTTCTGTTCCAAAGTGAAACCATTAGAGGACCTTGATAGTCGCTATCAATCAAGCCGACTAAGTTGCCTAACACGATCCCGTTTTTATGCCCTAAACCTGAGCGGGGTAAGATCACCGCAGCTAAGTTTGGATCGGCAATATAAATTGAAATTCCTGTTGGGATCAAAACAGTTTCGCCTGCTTTAACCGTAAGCGGTTCATTAATTAACGCTCGTAAATCCAAGCCTGCCGAGCCTTCTGTTGCATAAGCTGGAAGTGGAAATTCCGTGCCGATACGGCTGTCTAAAATTTTTAAATCGATCTGTTTCATTGTTTGTCCTTTTGTAAATTTTTTATCTTTGTTGACCGCTTGTAAAAACACCAAATTTATTTGTTTCGATAACGTTCTACTATTTCTTGTACTAAATTTTCCGCCAGCTTATTTTTATCCGCTAGCGGTAATTTTTTCTCTCCGTTTTTCCAGAACAAATGAAGCGAGTTTTGATCCTGCCCGAACACTTGCCCACCTGAAACATCATTCGCACAAATCATATCGAGGTTTTTGCGTTGCAGTTTTGATTTGGCGTATTCCTCCACATTTTGTGTTTCTGCTGCAAAACCAACCACAAAGGGGCGATTTTCTGCAAGATTGGCGACATTAGCGATAATATCGGGGTTTTTGACTAGTTTGAGTGTGAGTTCATCACTGTCATCGGTTTTCTTGATTTTTTGGTTGGAAACTTCCGCCATTCGGTAATCCGCTACCGCCGCACAGCCGATGAAAATTGCAGATTTTTGAGCAAATTTGACCGCTTGCTGCTCCATTTCTAAAGCGGATTGCACATCAATGCGTTCAACATTATCGGGTGTTGGTAAATTCACCGGTCCACTAATCAGTGTTACGTTTGCCCCACGTTCGGCAAAGGCTTTGGCTATGGAGTAGCCCATTTTGCCGGAGCTATGATTGCTGATATAACGTACAGGGTCGATAGCCTCGCGAGTCGGACCTGCGGTAATAGTTACATTCAAACCTTGTAAATCTTGATTTTTAGCGAAGTGAGCCAGCACGGCTTGGTAGATTTCTTCGGGTTCAGACATACGCCCGGCTCCTACATCACCACAGGCTTGGAAGCCACTGTTAGGACCGATAAATTGCATCCCGCGAAAGATGAGCGTAGTGATATTCTCTTGTACCGCCAGTTGTTTATACATTTGTTGATTCATTGCAGGGGCAAGCAGTATAGGACTTGCAGTCGCAAGGCAAATGGTGGAGAGCAAATCATTTCCCATTCCCACTCGCAGCCGAGCAATAAAATCAGCACTTGCAGGGGCAATTATCACTAAATCCGCCCATTTCGCTAATTCAATATGCCCCATTGCCAGCTCGGCTTGAGGGTCGAGTAGGGAAGTAGAAACGGCATTACCTGAAATTGCCTGTAAGGTTAAAGGCGTTACAAAAGCCTCTGCGGCAGGGGTTAAGACTACTCGTACTTCCGCATTTGCCTTTTTTAAGTGGCGGATAAATTCAATGGTTTTGTAAGCGGCAATTCCGCCTGTAATGCCCACTAAAATTTTTTTATTTTGTAACATCCTAATTTCCTTTGACTTGGATTTTTTGCCTATTTTAACGGAATAAGTAATTGCTCACAACAAAACTATTTTTGCGATCTGGCTCGAAAAATTGAATAAATCCTTTTGTCTGCAAAGGTTGGCTCTTTTATGCTTAACGAAATTGATGGAGGAAAAAATGAACGATTTTTTTGATGAAGATTCTCAAAAGCCAACGATAATGCCGCGTGAGAAATTATTAACTCACGGGGCAGCAGCTTTAACAGATGCGGAATTATTAGCAATTTTCCTACGGACAGGTACAAAAGATGTCCCTGTAATGACATTGGCAGAAAGCGTATTAATGGTGTTTGGTTCATTGCGTCAATTACTCAATGCCGATATTGATGAATTTTGTAAAATTTATGGATTAGGTAAAACGAAATATATTCAGTTACAAGCCTCCAAAGAAATGACTAAACGCTATTTGGCTCAACAAATGGAATTTAGTGAGATGATTCAAGCCCCTTATATGGCAATAATGTATTTTCAAACGGAATTGGAGGAAGAAGAGCGTGAAGTGTTTATGGTATTGTTTTTGGATAATCAAAATCGTTTGATTTATAAAGAAAAGATGTTTTTTGGTACGATAAACCAAACAGCGGTTCACCCGCGAGAAATTATTAAAAGAGCTTTGAAATATAATGCAGCGGCAATTATTGTGGCACATAATCACCCTTCTGGTTCTTGTTTACCTAGCGAGTCGGATAGAAGTTTAACCAAAAAGATAAAAATGGCGTGTGAGCTGGTCGATATTCGTTTTGTGGATCATATTATTGTAGGGAAAGGAGACTATTTTTCATTTGAGGAAGAAAAGTTAGATATTCAAACCCATTAAATTTTTGCAAAATTTTGTTAGAAAATTACCGCTTGTTTTGTTCGAACTTGAACATTTTTTCTGAATATAGTAAAAAGATACGCATATAAATTCTGCTTGAATATAACAAATGAAGACTGTATAATCCGCAGTCTTTATTACATAGACTGTGGTTGGGTTAATGCCTGACGAGGCAATCAAAATCGGAGGGGTTGGTTGAGCAACGCCTTTTGTGAGATAGCCCGAACCATTTTTAAGCTTAAAATTATTGGAGAAATTCAAATGTCAAGAGTTTGCCAAGTAACCGGCAAGCGTCCAGCAGTTGGTAACAACCGCTCACACGCAATGAACGCGACTAAACGTCGTTTCTTACCAAACCTTCACACTCACCGTTTCTGGGTTGAGAGCGAAAACCGTTTCGTAACTTTACGCTTAACAGCGAAAGGTATGCGTATTATTGATAAAAAAGGCATTGATGCAGTATTAGCTGAAATCCGTGCTCGTGGCGAAAAAATCTAAGGAGCTAACAAATGGCAGCTAAAGGTGCTCGTGAGAAAATCCGTTTAGTTTCTACAGCAGAAACAGGTCATTTCTACACAACAGATAAAAACAAACGTAATATGCCTGAGAAAATGGAAATCAAAAAATTTGATCCAGTTGTGCGTAAACACGTTATCTACAAAGAAGCAAAAATCAAATAATTTTGCTTTAAGATTTAAAACCCAGCGAATGCTGGGTTTTTTACTTTTAGAGAAAAATACCTTCCCTTTTCAGAAAAAAAAGGTATTATTACGCCTCTTAAATGTAGCCCTACATTTTAAGTCTGTTTCCAACCTATCCCATCCTTTCTTTCGGGTATATAGGGTAAAAACAAAAAAGCTGAAACGCTTTTTTTAATAAGTAGCGAGTCAAATGCCCCAAGGCACCGAGTCTTTCAGGATTCGAGAGCTTAGGCTTCCTCCGCAAGGCACCCGACTTATTTTTTTCACCTCTTTTAGAAGGTTTATTTCAATGACAATTAAAACTCCTATTCAAGCCGTTCTGGCTTCAAATCAGTACTTTTTAGATCGCCAAGATGCAATGGAATCAAATGTGCGTAGTTACCCACGTAAATTGCCGTTTGCTTACCAAAAAGCACAGGGCGTTTGGGTAACCGATGTTGAAGGCAATGAATACCTCGATTTTTTAGCAGGTGCAGGAACGCTTGCATTAGGGCATAACCACCCTAAATTAATCCAAGCGATTAAAGATGTTTTAGACAGTGGTTTACCTTTACACTCTTTAGATATTACTACACCATTAAAAGATGCTTTCACGGAAGAATTACTTTCATTTTTCCCGAAAGATCAATATATCCTGCAATTCACCGGTCCAACAGGAGCTGATGCTAACGAAGCGGCAATCAAATTAGCAAAAACTTACACCGGTCGTGGCAACGTGATTGCTTTCTCTGGTGGTTTCCACGGTATGACACACGGTGCATTATCTTTAACCGGTAATTTAAGTGCGAAAAATGCAGTGCAAGGCTTAATGCCGGGCGTACAGTTTATGCCGTATCCGCACGAATACCGCTGCCCGTTTGGTATTGGCGGTGAAGCAGGTGCAAAAGCAGTTGAGCACTATTTTGAAAATTTCATCGAAGATGTTGAAAGTGGTGTGGTAAAACCGGCAGCCGTAATTCTTGAAGCTATTCAAGGTGAAGGTGGCGTAGTGCCTGCTCCAATCAGCTTCTTACAAAAAGTACGTGAAGTAACGAAAAAACACGGCATTTTAATGATTGTGGACGAAGTTCAAGCCGGTTTCTGCCGTTCAGGTAAAATGTTCGCCTTTGAACACGCAGGCATTGAGCCGGATATCGTGGTGATGTCAAAAGCGATTGGCGGTAGCTTGCCATTAGCGGTATTAGCGATCAAAAAAGAGTTTGATGCGTGGCAGCCGGCAGGGCACACGGGAACATTCCGTGGTAACCAATTAGCGATGGCGACCGGTTATGTATCGTTAAAAATTATGCGTGAAGAAAACCTTGCTCAAAATGCGAAAGAGCGAGGCGAATACTTAACCCAAGCCTTACGTGAATTAAGCCAAGAATTCCCTTGTATCGGTAATGTACGTGGCAAAGGTTTAATGATGGGGATCGATATTGTTGATGAACGCCAGCCAAAAGATGCAACAGGAGCTTATCCACGTGATTGTGATTTAGCGGTAGCGATTCAAAAATACTGTTTCAAAAACCGTCTATTACTAGAACGTGGCGGACGTGGTGGTAATGTTGTGCGTGTGCTTTGTGCGGTAAATATTACCCAAGCAGAATGTGAAGAGTTTATCAAACGCTTCAAACAATCTGTAACCGAAGCTGTTAAAGCGGTACGTGGTTAATTTTTGATAATGCAAGCGGTCATATTTTGCAAAAAATTTGCGAATTTTGACCGCTTGAATTGTATATAGCATTGAATGAGATAATAAAAATGACAGATATTTCCAAACACAGACAATCGCTATTTTGTAGCGATCCACAATCCATTGCAGATTATGAAACCGCAATGAACAATGCGGTGCAAGCGGTATCAAATTGGTTAAAAAATGAAAAAATGTACACCGGCGGTTCGATCAAGCAAATGCGAGCCTTGATTGACGGCTTCAAGCCTACTAAAGAGGGCGTGGGAGTGCAAAAATCCCTTGAGCATTTAGTGGAGATTTTCCTCAACCCAAGCCTTAAGGTTCACCACCCACACTCGCTGGCTCACTTGCATTGCCCGACAATGGTTACCAGCCAAATTGCCGAAGTGTTGATTAATGCGACCAACCAATCAATGGACTCTTGGGATCAAAGCCCGGCTGGGTCGATTATGGAAGAGCATTTAATTGACTGGTTACGCCAAAAAGTTGGCTATGGCGAAGGTACAGCTGGAGTGTTTACTTCAGGTGGTACGCAGTCGAATTTAATGGGCGTGTTACTTGCTCGTGATTGGGCGATTGCGAACCGTTGGAAAAATGAAGACGGCTCTGAATGGTCAGTGCAAGTAAACGGGATTCCTGCTGAAGCGATGAAAAACGTGAAAGTGGTTTGTTCAGAAAATGCACACTTCTCGGTACAAAAAAATATGGCGATGATGGGAATGGGCTTCCAATCGGTAGTCACTGTGCCGTCAAATGCTAATGCTCAAATGGACTTAGATGCTTTAGCCAAAACTTTAGCAGACTTGAAAGCTGATGGCAAAATCGTGGCTTGCATCGTGGCGACCGCAGGTACAACCGATGCCGGTGCGATTGATGACTTGAAAGCGATCCGCAAATTGGCGGACGAATACCAAGCGTGGTTACACGTTGATGCCGCTTGGGGCGGAGCGTTATTATTATCGAAAGATTTTCGTTATTTCCTTGATGGCATCGAATTAACCGACTCAATCACGCTCGATTTCCACAAGCATTTCTTCCAATCGATTTCCTGTGGGGCATTCTTGTTAAAAGATCAAGCGAACTATCGCTTTATTGATTACAAAGCAGATTACCTCAACTCAGAATATGATGAAGAACACGGTGTGCCTAACTTGGTGGCGAAATCACTGCAAACCACTCGCCGTTTTGATGCGTTGAAACTGTGGTTTACGGTGGAAGCATTAGGCGAAGATCTTTATGCCTCAATGATCGATCACGGAGTGTATTTATCCAAAAAGGTTGAGGCTTACATCACCGCAACCGAAGGCTTGGAAATGCTTGTGCCGGCACAATTTGCCTCGGTGCTGTTCCGTGTTGTGCCGAAAGGCTATCCGGCAGAATTTGTGGATACATTGAACCAAAACGTGGCTGATGAGCTGTTTGCTCGTGGTGAGGCGAATATTGGCGTAACCAAAGTCGGCAATAATCAATCGTTAAAAATGACGACCTTAAGCCCGATTGCCACCCTCGAGAACGTGAAAGCGTTGTTAGGTCAGGTGTTAGCAGAGGCAGATCGCATTAAAGATTCCATTGTGAACGGGACTTACGTTCCTCCGATTGATTAAACAATTTGCAAAATTTCTTTGAAATTCGACCGCTTGTAAGCCTCAAATCAGCCTGCAAGCGGTTATTTTTATCTTATTTTTTGCAAGTTTATTTCAATATTTCCCTGCAAGATTGCTCCACTTCTTGCAAGATGGCGGCATAATCGGTTTCTTTCAAGCCAACATCACCAAAATAGTGCATTTGTACTTCACTAATGCCGCAGAACTCAAATAACCCTTTCCCCAAAGTGTGTTCAAAGGCAGCCAGAAAGCCTTTTCTTTCATATTTTTCATTCGGATTACCGAGCGTTACAAACTGTTGCATTTTCTTGTCTGTAAGCAAGCCGATGCTTTCAATGTCGCCGTTACGATAGGCAAAGTCATAACTTAAAACCCGATCTAAATAGCCTTTTAAAATTGCCGGAAACCCCATCCACCAAAGCGGATAAATCAAGGTGATAACATCCGCCTCTCGCCAATATTGGTGCTCTTTTGCTACATCTTCGGCGTATTGATGCGAAATGCTTTGGCGAAATTCCTGCCAACTTAAATTAGGTTGAAAATTAAGCTGATAGAGATCTCGCACTATCACATTATTTGGTGAGGCTTCAACCGCTTTTTCTAAAATTGCGTGGTTAAAACTGTTCGGGTTTGGATGAGCGTAGATAATGAGATGTTTCATTATTTTTACCTTTTTATCTTTTGCGTAGTTGGTAGATGAGCTCAATGAAAATTTCTTTGATGGAAATCAATGTTTTGGTGAATACTTAAGCAAATACCCCATTTGAGGAATGAACGATAACCAGTGAACATTGGATAATTTAACTTATGATAATGGCATTAAAAATGGTGTTTTCTTGACCAATAATCCTAATCAATCACTTCCTCGCCGTAGCTTTTTACAAGGGCAATTTTTGGATTCACTAAAAAGTGAAAAAGTCAGCCGGCAAGGTTATGAACCAATTCGTCCACCGTGGGCTAATTTAGCAAATTTTTTAGAAAAATGCACCGCTTGTGATAACTGCATTAAGGCTTGTGAAACAAACATTATTATAAAAGGGGCGGGCGGTTATCCTGAAGTCGATTTTAGTAAAGGCGAGTGCACGTTCTGTGAAAAATGTGTGCAATCTTGCGAAGCCGATGTTTTCCGAGTTGTTTCGGAGCAGGCTTGGAGCCACAAAATTGAAATTCAAGACAGTTGCTTATTGAAACTGGGAACAGAATGCCGAAGTTGTGGCGACAGTTGTGAAATGCGAGTGATCCGCTTCCGCCCAAGTTTAGGCGGTATTGCTCAAATGGTATTAAATTTAGAAAGCTGTAACGGTTGTGGGGCTTGTTTGAGTATTTGTCCGACAAGTGCCATCCATATTCAACAAGTAAATGAAGTATGAGTGAAAAATTATCTGAAAACGAAAACTGGTATGTTTGTAGTTTAGTGGTACAAGCAAAGCCGGAAAAATTGGAAGACGTTAAAGCCGAGATTCTGAATATTCCGTATACCGAAATTCACGGGGAAAAACCGGAAGAAGGCAAATTAGTCGTAACGATCGAAAGCGATGTGCATTTAGCCCTTTCAGATCGTATCGATCAAGTAAGAGATATTAAAGGTGTGATTGTGGTCTCTTTAATCTCAAACTATATCGATGAACAATAACAAGTTATTTTTGAAGCAAACGTGGGACAGTATTATGGAACTCAATCGTAGAGATTTTATGAAAGCAAATGCAGCGGTAGCTGCAGCTGCTGCGGCAGGGATTATGATTCCTGTGAAAAACGTTCAAGCTGATGATAGCGGTATTCGTTGGGATAAAGCCCCTTGCCGTTATTGTGGTACAGGTTGTAGTGTACTTGTGGGTACAAAAGATGGCAAAGTGGTTGCGACACAAGGCGACCCGGATGCAGAAGTAAATCGCGGTTTGAACTGTATTAAAGGTTATTTCTTATCAAAAATGATGTACGGTGCAGACCGTATGCAAGAACCTATGCTTCGTATGAAAGACGGTAAATTTGATAAGAACGGCGATTTCACGCCGGTTTCTTGGGAACAAGCATTTACGGTAATGGCAGATAAAATCAAAGCTACCATTAAAAGTGATGGTCCGAATGCAGTAGGTATGTTCTCATCAGGTCAAACAACCATTTTTGAAGGTTACGCAAAAGTTAAACTTTGGAAAGGTGGTTTCCGTTCTAATACAATTGACCCGAACGCACGCCACTGTATGGCATCAGCTGCGGTTGCCTTTATGCGTACTTTCGGTATGGATGAACCGATGGGTTGCTATAACGATATTGAAAAAACCGATGCGTTTGTGCTTTGGGGTTCAAATATGGCGGAAATGCACCCGATTTTATGGAGTCGTTTATCAGATCGTCGCTTATCAAATGACAACGTGCGTGTAGTGGTGATGTCTACTTACGAGCATCGTTCATTTGAGTTAGCAGATACGCCGATTATCTTTAAACCACACTCAGACTTAGCAATTTTAAACTACATCGCTAACTATATTATCCAAAACGATAAAGTAAATTGGGATTTCGTAAATAAACACACTAAATTCAAACGTGGTGAAACCAATATCGGTTATGGTTTACGTCCTGAACATAAATTACAGCAAAATACTAACGCTAAAACAGCGGGCAAAATGTATGACAGCGATTTTGAAGAATTTAAGAAAATCGTTGCACCCTATACATTAGATGAAGCTCACCGTATTTCGGGTGTGCCGAAAGAGCAGTTACAAGCCTTAGCGAAAATGTATGCTGACCCGGATAGAAAAATTGTTTCATTCTGGACAATGGGCTTCAACCAACATACACGCGGTGTGTGGGTAAACCACATGATGTATAACGTACACTTATTAACAGGCAAGATTGCATTAGAAGGTTGCGGACCATTCTCTTTAACCGGTCAGCCATCTGCTTGTGGTACAGCCCGTGAAGTAGGAACATTTATCCATCGTTTACCAGCAGATATGGTGGTAACAAATCCTAAACACCGTGAAATTGTTGAGAAAGCGTGGAAATTGCCGGCAGGTGCAATTCCGGATGTGCCGGGCTATCACGCTACTGCACAAAGCCGTGCATTAAAAGATGGCAAAATGAAATTCTTATGGCAGATGTGTACGAACAATATGCAGGGTGGTCCGAATATCAACGAAGAGATCTTCCCGGGCTGGCGTAATCCTGAAACCTTTATTGTGGTTTCAGATCCGTACCCATCAGTTTCAGCCGTTGCGGCAGACCTAATTCTTCCAACCTGTATGTGGGTAGAAAAAGAAGGTGCTTACGGTAATGCAGAACGCCGCACCCAATTCTGGCGTCAGCAAGTGAAAGGACCGGCAAATGCACGTTCTGATACTTGGCAACTTGTAGAATTCTCTAAATATTTCAAAGTAGAAGAAGTATGGCCGGAAGAGTTACTTGCTAAAGCCCCTGAATTACGTGGCAAAACGTTATACGAAATCCTTTACACCAACGGTAAAGTAGATAGCTACCAAGTGCCAACCAATATTCCGGGCTATATGAACGATGAAGCAGATCACTTCGGTTACTACATTCAAAAAGGGCTATTTGAAGAGTATGCTCAATTTGGACGCGGACACGGACACGACTTGGCAGACTTCGAGACGTACCATAAAGTGCGTGGTTTACGTTGGCCTGTAGTGAAAGACGAAAAAACAGGAGAATACAAAGAAACCTTATGGCGTTACCGTGAAGGCTATGACCCGTATGTAAAAGCAGGCGAAGGTGTGAACTTCTATGGTCAGCCGGATGGTAAAGCAATTATTTTAGGCGTGCCTTATGAAGGTCCTGCAGAAGTACCGGACGAAGAATACGATTTATGGTTCTGTACCGGTCGTGTGCTTGAACACTGGCATACAGGCACAATGACCCGTCGTGTTCCGGAACTTCACAAAGCATTCCCAACCAATCTTGTGTGGATGCACCCGGAAGATGCGAAAAAACGTGGTTTACGTCATGGCGACAAGGTAAAAGTGATTTCTCGTCGTGGTGAGTATGTATCGAACTTAGATACGCGTGGTCGTAATAAATGTCCGGAAGGGTTAATTTACTCAACCTTCTTCGATGCAGGTCAGTTAATTAACAAAGTAACCCTTGATGCAACAGACCCAATTTCATTTGAGACCGACTTCAAAAAATGTGCGGTTAAAGTGGTTAAGGCTTAATGTGAATAGGCGAAATTTTTTCGCCCGACATTATACCCCGTAGGGGCAAATTATTATTTGTCCATCACAAGCGGTTAAATTTTCATAAAAATTTGCAAAATTTCAAGTTTAGCGTAGGGGCTAATTGCAATTAGCCCCTACAGAAATCGTCAAATTTGCAAAAAATTGTCGAAAACCAACCGCTTGAATTAAGAGGAAACCCACGATGAAACTGGATCCAAATCGCCGTCAGTTCTTAAAAAATGTTACCCGCACCGCAGCAGGTGTGTGTGGTGTTGGGGTGATTTTAGGGCTGCAACAACAGCAAAGTTTTGCTCGTCAAGGTGTAGCATTACGTCCACCGGGAGCATTGGCAGAGCAAGATTTCTTAAGTGCTTGTACCCGTTGTGGGCAGTGTGTTCAGGCGTGTCCTTACGATATGCTGCATTTAGCGTCATTAATTTCTCCTGTGGAAGCCGGCACACCATATTTCATTGCACGTGATAAACCGTGCGAAATGTGTGTCGATATTCCGTGTATGAAGGCGTGTCCGACCGGAGCTTTGAGCGAAGAGCTTAAAGATATTGATGATGCAAGAATGGGCTTAGCCGTATTGCTAGACCACGAAACTTGCTTGAACTGGCAAGGTTTGCGTTGTGATGTGTGCTATCGAGTTTGCCCTTTAATTGATAAAGCGATTACACTTGAAAAAATACATAACGACAGAACCTCCATCCACGCAAAATTAATTCCAACCGTGCATTCTGATGCTTGCACAGGTTGTGGCAAATGTGAACAGGCTTGCGTATTAGAAGAAGCGGCTATTAAAGTATTACCGATGGATTTAGCGAAAGGATTACTTGGTCGTCATTACCGTTTAGGCTGGCAAGAAAAACAAAATGCCGGTAAATCTTTGATTGAAGATGTACACCCGGACGGTTTACGCCCAGCTTACGATGCGAGAATGCCGGAAGGTTTACACGAGCCGGTTTATCAACATATGGAAGTTAAGCCGGGTGCAAGAGTTGCAACGCCAAGCCGTGCAACTCAGGATTATGTGCCAAATTCAACGACGGTTGAAGCACCTGAGCATTTCCCTGACTTAGACTTAAATCTGAAGGGGGTGAAATAATGGCAGCAAATTCACCAAGAGATGCCGGCTTAGAAGCTCGTCAGAAATTAGGTTGGTGGCACGCTTATCGGTTCTTGATTTTAAGACGATTAACTCAGCTTGGCATTATTTTAATGTTTATGAGTGGTCCACTTTGGAATTTTTGGATTTTAAAAGGTAACTACAGTGGCAGTTTATTGCTCGATACCGTACCGATGACAGATCCGCTAATGACCGCACAAGTGCTGGCAACAGGATATCAACCTGAATGGACGGTGCTGATTGGGGCATTAATTATTGTTGCATTTTATGCGATTGTCGGTAGCAAACTGTTTTGTAGCTGGGTTTGTCCGATGAATATGGTAACTGATGCAGCTGCTTGGCTAAGACGTAAATTAGGCATTCGCCAAAGTGCAAAATTACCACGCGGTTTACGCTATATCATTTTAGCCGTGATTTTAATCGGTAGTGCGATTTCCGGCACGCTATTATGGGAGTGGATTAACCCTGTAGCAGCATTAGGTCGAGTATTTGTATTTGGTTTAGGAGCAACACTTTGGTTAGTGTTAGTGGTGTTCTTATTCGACTTATTAGTGGTTGAACACGGCTGGTGCGGACACCTTTGCCCGATTGGTGCAACTTATGCGTTGATTGGGGCAAAAAGCCTAATCAAGGTCAAGGTGGTTGATCGTAATCGTTGCGATAATTGTATGGATTGTTACAACGTCTGCCCTGAGCCACAAGTGCTTCGTGTGCCGTTACACGGTAAACCGGAAGATAGCACGGTTATTTTATCGAAAGATTGCATTACCTGCGGACGTTGTATTGACGTTTGTGCCGAAAAAGTTTTTGCCTTTGGAACACGTTTTCAAGGCAGTATTGATGTAAAGAATATTTAAATTTTAGCCTTGTTTGAAAACAAGCATTTTAATGGAGTGAACCTCAAATGAGAAAATATCTTGCCCTAATTTTAGCCGCAATGACCGGCTTTGCAATGGCAGAAGCACCGAAGTTGTCTGGCTCTATTGATGATACAACTGAAAGTGTTGCCCCTGGGTTTCATAACCCACAAAAAGATGTAGGAAATATTCCAACCACTTTCCCATTCCAACCACCACTTGTTCCACATAGCATTCGTGGCTTACAAGTGAGTAAAAATGTGAACCAATGTTTGGCGTGCCACGCAGTTGAGCCTTCAAAAGTAACAGGTGCAACACCATTACCTAAGAGCCACTTTACTAACCGTGATGGTAAAGCACTCCAAACTGAATCGCCAAGTCGTTACTTCTGTTTACAATGCCACGTGCAACAAACAAACGTAAACCCGATTGTTCAAAATAAATTTGAGTCTGTACGACAAACGCAAGGTAAATAAGGAGTAAGCAATGATAAGAAGATTTTTTAACTGGTTACGTCGCCCAAGTAGAATGGCAATTGGCTTAGTAATTCTACTTTCTGCATTAGGTGGTATTTTTGCGTGGAGTGGCTTTAATGCAGGGCTTGCTTACACAAATACGGAAGAGTTTTGCTCAAGCTGCCATATGAATGATGTTGTGCCTGAATATCGTGCCTCTGCTCACTACTCAAACCGTAGTGGTGTGAAAGCGATTTGTTCAGACTGCCACGTTCCACACGAATTTTTCCCGAAATGGAAACGTAAAATTATTGCAGCTAAAGAAGTATATGCTCACTACACCGGTAAAGTGGATACCAAAGAGAAATTTGAAGCACATCGTGGTGAAATGGCAGCTCGTGAATGGGAGCGTTTGAAAGCGAACAATTCACAAGAGTGTCGTAATTGCCATAACTTTGAAGATATGGATTTCACTCAACAAAAAACAGTGGCACAGCAAATGCACGCATTGGCACAAGAGCAAAATAAAACCTGTATCGACTGCCACAAAGGGATCGCTCACAATCTTCCACATATGGAAGCGGTTCAAAAAGGCTTTATCCCTGATGACTTAATGAAAAAAACAGAAGAGAAAAAATAACTTCTGAAAAGAAAATAGCCCTCAAATCAACATTGAGGGCTATTATTTTTTAGTAACCAAGAGCATTTAGATTTGGTAAAAAATCATTGGAATTTAACCGCTTGACGGTGGTTTCTATCGCACCATTTTCGTGGAGTATAATTTCTCGCCAGCCTTGAGGCAATAAATCTAAGGTAAACTGATCACAATTCGGCTTGAATTGAATGCAAGTTGAAGGCGTTGCATAAATAGGAATACCATTCCAAATATCATCTACCTGTTGATGAATATGTCCGTGTACAATCCCTTTGATATTATTAAACGGCTGTAAAATTTTTGCTAATTCATCACTATTTTTTAGGCTGTGCTGATCAAGCCAAGCGGAATTTGTTGGCAGAATATTGTGATGCAATGCGATTAAGGTAAAACGTTCCGAGTATTCATTCAATTTTGCTTCTAACCATTTCAGCTGATGGTAACAAAGTTCACCATAAGGCATACCGGCAACTTGTGTATTTAATAGAAGAAGCTGCCATTTCTCGCCGATTAAAATTTGCTTATGTGGCAAAATATGTGAATATTCACCCAAAATTTCAGTCATATTTGGCTGAACATCGTGATTACCCTCTAACCAAACAATTGGCGTTTTCAAGGGTTCGGTCAGCTGAGCAAAATAGTGATAGCCAGCGATATTATGATCTTGAATTAAATCCCCCGTTGAAAGAACTAAATCAAAACCTTGTTGCGTTTGCTCAATTTGTTTTTGTATCTGCTCAATGACCGCTGAGAAACTTTTAACCGTTTTAACATTGAGCAGAGTTTCCTCTGTGTGAGAAAAGAGATGCGGATCGGTTATCTGCAATAACCGAACTGTGCCATTTTTCGGCAACTCAAACTGTTCGCTCATTCTTATGTGCCTATTCAAATTTTCATAAATTTTAACTTATTAAATTTTACCAGTAAGCGAAAATGAAAAATGTGGTTTATGCCACATTTTTGAAAAAAAGTAAGCTAAATTTTGAAGTTTTTCATAATTAGCGTATTGAATGTATAATATCCATACTTTTTTTAATGTTTCTATTTTTGACTAATAAAATCTTAAGGACGATAATTACCTCTTATTAGGTATACAAAGGCATTAATAGGCGTTGATGATAAGGCTGATTGCTTAACAAGCGGTCTTTTTTTATGAAAAATTTACAAAGGAGAACAAGAAAAAAATGAAAAGAGCGTACCTAAATATATTGGATCTCGTTGTTCTAACCATCATCTTTTTCGGATTAGCAATTTATACTTCTTTTTCACAATATTTATTGCTAAGTCAAGAAACAGTTACGTTAGAAGAGAATTTAACTTTTTCGAATGCACAAAATTATCAAGCATTTATAACCCAACTTGGATTATTAATAGCTGCATTTTGCTATTTAAAATGGCGGAATTTTAACTTTAGCCAATGGCATATTGAGCCATCTTTAAAATCGGTTTTACAAGGTGTTGGGTTATTTATCTTACTATCACTCGCAATGGATCTTTATTATGCTGTAATTTATGGATTTTACGTTTCTGATAATTCTGTTTCCTTTTTAAACGTATTAAGAGAGGTTCGATTTTCAACGGTATTGTATGCCATACTAAACGGCTTTTATGAAGAGATATTTTTTCTAGGTATCTGCCTTGCGGTTAAGCCTAATTATTTGAAGTGGGCGGTACTTTACTCACTTATTATTCGTGTCAGTTTTCACACATATCAAGGATTAGAAACCGCCTTAGGATTAGGAATTTGGCTTGGTTTAATTATTTATCTCCTCTACTCCCGCTCAAAAGAGAAAAATCTATTTCCGTTTTGGGTAGCCCACAGTATTGCTGATGTGTTTGGGCTAAGCGTGATAGCATATTTTTAAGTAGATTACCCCTATTTAAACTCATTGTACCAGATGTCTAAAAAACATTATTTTTTATATGGAAATGTATTTTTGGGTTTATAATATAACTTATGGTTATTCTATATAACTGAAAGTTATTTTTGTTAAATTTTTGTTTAATTAAAGGGAACAAATTATGAGTATTAAAAAATTAACCTTAGCGAGTTTGATCTTAATTGGTTTAACAGCTTGTGGTAGCAGTGGTTCAGGTAGTGGTTCAAATCATAAATCGCCTGAGCAGAAGATTACGGAACAAA
>NZ_JBXGGI010000024.1:0-15752 GCF_056854775.1 Mannheimia sp. | reverse complement strand
TTTTTTTACAATGGCTTTTTTGCCAATAACCTAAAGCCAGTGGCTTACCTCTTACCCAAACTTCGCCGTTTTCCAGTTTGACTTCTCGGTATTTTAAAGGGAACCCCACATTATCCAGCTCATTTTCTACGGCACAAATGGTAGATGCCATTTCTGTCATACCATAACCGGAAAAGGTAGTAATGCCTTGCTGTTGGGCTTGAGCCACAAGTTCTGATGGAATAGCTGTGCCACCTAATAAACATTTTTGACTTACCGGATAGTCTAATTGAGCTAGATAGCGTTGTAATTGTGTTGGCACAAGCGATGCGTGGCTGACTTGTTTAAGCAAAGTAAAAAAGGCATCTTTGCTTTCATTCACATAAAGAGTTGCTCCTTTGAGTAGCCAACGCCATACAATGCCTTGCCCTGAAACGTGGAACAATGGCAAGCTCAATAGCCAAGAATGTGTTTTTTCAAATTCCATCAATTCACCCACGCCTTCGGCACTATATAAATGAGCAGAAATTGAATGCACCACCGCTTTAGGCATACCTGTTGAACCAGACGTTAAGGTGAGAGTAGCAGGTTGTTCAAAATCAAGGTGAGGTAATGGGCTACAAGCGGTCATTTTTGCTGGAAAATTTGCAAATGTGTCATCGGTAATAAAAACATCAACGCTTGTTTCCTCTAAGATAGCTTGCTGTTGTGGTTGAGTTTGTGCTGGGTTAAGCATTAAAATTTTTGCTCCTAGAGCAAGCGTGGCACAATAAGTCAGTAATCCGCAAAAACGATTAACACCACAGTAAGCAACTAAGCATTCAGTGGTAACATTTTGAGTTTTTAAAATAGAACAAACTTGTTGAAGCAAATATTGAAATTCCGCCCAATTCAGTTGAGCCGGAAGGTGGGGAAAATAATCGTTTTTTCCCTTTTCCCGAATAACGGCAAGATCTTGGGCTGTGTTTTCAGCCCAAAATTGAGTAGGAAATAGAGAAGAGTGAAGCACCATTGCTTATATGAAAGGCTTTATACAAAAAGGGCTTGAATACGCTCAATCAGTTTGGCTGGCACTTGCATAGATTCCATTACGCCTTTTAAAATAAGCCCTTTACGAGCCGTATTATTATTGGTAATCACCCAAAAAGGCGAATCAGGAATTTGTTTGGCTTTCACACCACTGCCTGTTGCTAAAATTTCTTCTTCACTTTGAGAGAAATAGATGCGTTCATTACCACGCACATTTTCGGTTGCTTTGGCAAAAGCGGTAGGATTAGAGCGATATAATGCTGCTAATAACATAATAAAACGCACAACATTTTTATTTTCGTTCACAAAATGTTCTGATTTTAAAATATCTTCCAATTTAGCGACAGTTTTCTCTGCATTTGAATCATCTTTTTTGCTTGTTGCACGAGAAGGTGTTTTAACCAGTTCTTTTAACTCGTTGATCATATGCTCTTGAACTAACACAAAAGGCTGAGGCGATTGCGGTAATCTTAGTAAACGACGCAAGATATCTGATGCCGTTTCACCAATAGATTGTGTACGACTGGCAATATATTGATATAATTCATCATCAATTTCGATTCTTTTCATCGGGATCCTCATTCTTTTTAAACATAAAATAGCATTAATTATGTATGCTATTATACGCATTTCTTTGCGTTTTTATAGAGGATCTTGCTTGAAAATTTATGCTAAAAAAGACAGTTATATGACACAAAAATCAGGTTTAAATTTTCTTTATCAACCGTCTGCAAATAAACCAAATGCCCAAACGATGGTGTTTTTACACGGGTTATTTGGCGATATGAATAACTTAGGTGTTATTGCCAAATCGTTTGCAGAAGATTACGCTGTGCTGAGAGTGGATCTCAGAAATCACGGAGGATCTTTTCATTCCTCTGAAATGGATTATTCTTTGATTGCTCAAGATTTAAAAGCGTTATTAATTGAACAAAATATCCAAAATGCAATTATTGTAGGGCATTCAATGGGGGGCAAGAGTGCGATGGCATTAGCTAATCTTGCTCCGGAATTGGTTGATAAATTAATTGTGATTGATATTGCCCCTGTAACCTACACGCAAAACCGCCATAAACAGATTATTGAAGGCTTATTTGCGGTAAAAGCGGCAAAGCCTCAAACTCGGCAACAAGCAAAACTGATAATGGCAGAGCATATTCCAGATGAAGGTGTTCAGCAATTTATGCTGAAATCCTTTGATGCTCAAAGCGAACAATCCTTCCGATTTAATTTAACGGCACTACATCAGAATTACCAAAATTTAATGGATTGGAATGGCGTGTTTGTGGATAAACCAACGCTTTTTATTAAAGGAGCGTTGTCGGATTATATTCAGGCAGAGCATACGGAAACCATATTGAAACAATTTCCGCAAGCGAAATCCTTTATTGTGGCAAATGCCGATCACTGGGTTCACGCTGAAAAACCGGAAGCCGTTGTACGAGCAATTAATAAATTTTTAGGGAAATAAAAAATGCAAAGAGATACTTTATTTTCAGCACCTATTGAAAAATTGGGTGATTTTACCTTTGATGAATCGGTTGCGGAAGTTTTCCCCGATATGATCCAACGTTCTGTGCCGGGTTATTCCAATATTATTACTGCAATTGGTATGTTGGCGGAACGCTTTGTAACAGATAATTCAACAGTTTATGATTTAGGCTGCTCAAGAGGGGCAGGGATTTTATCTATTCGCCGAAATATAAAAGCACAAAATGTAAAAATTATCGGGGTGGATAACTCACAACCGATGGTTGAACGTTGCAAAACGCATTTAAATGCTTACCAGTCTGATATTCCTGTTGAGATTTTACTTGATGATATTCGCCAAGTTGAAATCAAGAATGCCTCAATGGTAGTGTTAAACTTCACGCTACAATTTCTGCCGAGAGAAGATCGTCTCACGTTATTACAAAAAATCTATCAAGGATTAAATCCGAAGGGGATTTTGGTGTTATCCGAAAAATTTACTTTTGAAAGTGAAGTGATGAATGAATTATTGATCGATCTTCACCATACTTTCAAACGAGCAAACGGCTACAGTGAATTAGAAGTAAGCCAAAAGCGTAATGCGTTGGAAAATGTGATGCGAACAGACAGTATTGACACTCATAAAAAGCGTTTAAAAGAAGCAGGCTTTGAACAAATAGAACTGTGGTTTCAATGTTTTAATTTCGGCTCAATGATTGCAATTAAATCTTAACAAGCGGTAACAAAAAGCATCACTTTTAAGGATTGTGAATAATTTTTAATTATTTCTTACAAATTTTTGATAAATAACAACCGCTTGTACTTCATTTTTTTCTTTATAACAAAAGTTAGGTAGAATCGGTTATAATGTACCCTTACTTAATTTGAGGAAAAGAGAATGGCAACAATAAAAGATGTCGCTAAGCAGGCTGGGGTCTCAACCACAACGGTTTCACACGTTATTAATAAAACCCGTTTTGTGGCAGAAGACACCACTAAAGCTGTTTGGGAGGCAATTAAAACATTAAATTATTCTCCTAGTGCGGTGGCTCGTAGCTTAAAAATTAATACCACTAAATCTATTGGTATGATCATCACAACCAGTGAATCGCCATTTTTTGCAGAAATTGTGTTGGCAGTAGAGGAATTTTGCTACAGCAAAGGCTATTCGCTATTTTTATGTAATACCCAGAATAAACCGGAAAAAATCGAAAACCACTTAGATATGCTAATTAAAAAACGAGTGGACGGAATTTTAGTAATGTGTTCTGAATATACCGATAATTCCTTCGATATTTTTGAAACGACTAATATACCAAAGGTTATTATGGATTGGGGAATGACTGATTCTCGAGCTGATATGATTTTAGATCACGGTTTTGATGGCGGTTATTTAGCTACCCAACATTTAATTGAAAGTGGGCATAAAGAGATTGCGGTGATTACAGGTAATCTGGATAAAGAAATTGCACGGACTCGCTTCGAGGGGGTAAAAAAAGCATTATCCGATGTGGGTTTACCTCTGCGAGATGAATGGATTCAAGAAGGCGACTTCGAGCCGGAAGGCGGCTATGAGTGTATGAATAATCTCCTTAAAAATAAGGAATTACCGACAGCGGTATTTTGCTTTAACGATGTGATGGCATTGGGGGCAATTTCAGCTATTACTGAAAAAGGGTTAAATGTACCGCAAGATATTTCTGTGATCGGGTATGATAATGTGCATAGCTCTCGCTTTTATGCACCACCGCTAACTACAGTACATCAATCAAAATCACGTTTAGGAGCAGCTGCTTTAGAGCTATTACTAGAGCGTATAGAGAATAATGAAAAAGCAAAAGAACCTAAAGTTTTAGAGTTCTTCCCTGAATTAGTAAAACGCAAATCAGTAAGAAATTTAACCATTAAGGAGTAATATGGAAACGTTAATTGAGTTTTTTAGTAGCTATGGATATTGGGCGGTATTTCTGGTTTTACTTGCGTGCGGTTTTGGTTTACCGATCCCGGAAGATATAACTTTAGTTTCAGGAGGGGTAATTTCAGGGTTAGGTTATACCAATGTGCATTGGATGCTTGTTGTCAGTATGTTAGGCGTACTTATTGGCGATAGTACGATGTATTGGTTAGGCAGAATCTATGGCGAAAAAATTCTACAATTTCCGTTTATTCGAAAGATTGCTACGCCCGAGCGGTTTGCTATGGTGCAAGAACGTTTTGAAACACAGGGTCTGAAATTACTGTTTATGGCTCGCTTTTTACCGGGTTTACGAGCAGTCGTTTATCTAGTATCAGGAATTACGAGAAAAGTCAGCTTTGGAAAGTTCTTACTCGTTGATTTCTTTGCTGCAATTATTTCTGTGCCAATTTGGGTCTATTTAGGTGATTATGGTGCATCTAACTTAGATTGGTTAAAAGAGCAAGTTAGCAATGGGCAACACGCTATTTTTGCCATTCTTGGTATTGTTATTTTGTTCTTCGGCTGGAAATGGTATAGAAAGAAAAAGGCAAAATCAGCAAAATAAACACAGACTAAAACGACAAAAGGCTATCAAATTTAATAGCCTTTTGTTTTGGAATTAATGGTGCACTAGCTGGACTCGAATTTATACTTTATCTATTTGAATAATAAGAGTTTTTTGAGTTGTAAAAAATTCGTGGTTACTTTGGTGGTTACATTAATATTTTGTCAAATATGTTCTATTCTCATAGTATAGAAGTTTTAATTTTTTAAAACAAGTCATCACCTCATCACTAAATTGAAATAAACCCTTATATATCAATATATTAATATAGTGATGACTTCTTTTTAAGTCATCACTAAGTCATCACAGTCATCACTTCTATAAAATTATTCGTTTATTTCCGTCCATTTTGTCTTTTGTTGAATAAAAAATAATCATTTAAAAATTATCCTCTTAACGTGTTCAAACGTAGCTAAACGATTAAATTTTACCCTATTTACTCCGTTGAAATTATGCCTATATTGTTCTATGGCTAATTATAGCCTTCTTAATTAAGAGGACTTTTTTATGATTTCTAACGAAGCAATCCGCCAAGAAGTTATTGAATTATTACAAGGTAACATTCAAGGCATTCAACATTTCCATAACGGCAGAGCCGTATTTACCGATGTAGAAAATGAATTACCGGCTATCGCCGTATTCATTGATGAAGCGGAATATAGCCAACTCACGCTTTGCGATGGCGAATGCAACGCCTATTTGAAAATCGGTATTTACCTACCAATGTTTTCAACGGAAAACGACCTTGATTTAGTGGCTCAAAAAATCAGTGATGTAATGAATGAAGCTACATTCCGCAGTATGGACGAATGTGTGCTTGCTAAATACAGCTATGACTATGATGCTAACGAATCAGCGTGGAAAACAGCCACAATTCATTACAACATCAATTATTTGAATTAAGGACAAAACAATGTTTAAAAAACTCTTAGAACTCCGCCAACAAAAAGCGGCTATTGAAGCAGAAATGCGTTCAATTTTAACCAAAGCAGATGAAGAAAAACGTTCTACTACTGAAGCGGAAGGGGCTAAGTTTGATGAACTCCGCTCACAAGCTGAAAACCTAGTGAAAGAAATTTCACGCTATGAAGCGATTACTGATGAACAGCGTAACCAGCCGGGGCAACAAGTCGAAACCGCAAACGTGAAAGTATCTGATGACGAGCTTCGCCACTGGATTAAAACAGGCGAATTGCGTTCACTTGCTACAAATACAAACGGCGGTGCGGACGGTGGCTATTCGGTGATTCCGGAACTTGACAAGCAAGTGATGAAACGCCTAACCGATGATTCTGTAATGCGACAAATTGCTAACGTGGTAAAACTCACCCAAGGCAAAGAATACAAAAAATTAGTATCTGCTGGCGGTGCGGTGGTAAATCATATCGGTGAAGGTGAAGCACGCACCGAAACCGCAACCCCGAAAATGAATGAAGTAACGATTGCCGTTCATAATATTTACGCTTACCCGAAAACGACTCAAGAGATTTTAGATTTTGGCGGTGTAGATATTCTAGGTTGGCTGACTGAAGAAATTTCAGAATCCTTTGTGGAAACTGAAGAAACCGATTTAACCAACGGTACAGGTACAAAACAGGCTAAAGGCTTCTTAGCTTATCCACGAGCGACAGACAATGACAAAGCTCGACCATTCGGCACACTTCAAAAAATGGAAGTACAACCGGCTAAACTTGATGCCGATGTATTAATCGACTTGTTATTCTCGCTACATAGCAAATATCGTAAAAATGCGGTATGGGTAATGAACTCTCAAACAGCTGCAACGTTACAGAAAATCAAAAATAAAAATGGCGATTATATTTGGCGAGATGGTTTACAAGCTGGCAGTCCTTCAACATTGTTAGGCTTACCGGTTTACTATTTGGAAACTCTCCCAAATGCTGAAGGTACAAATGCGTTCTTGGCGGTAGGTGATTTCAAACGTGGTTATACCATTGTCGATCATACAACCGGCACACGCACCAAACCGGATTCAATCACCGAGCCGGGCTTTTATAAGGTTCATACTGATAAATATCTTGGCGGTGGTGTGGTTGATTCTAACGCTATCAAAGTGCTTGAAGCGAAAGCCTAAGCAATCAAAACATAAGGGGCAAATTCGCCCCTTTTGTTCTTTTAGAGGTGGAAATAATGACAGATTTAGAAATTCGATCAGCCACACTCTCCGCAGACAAAGATAGTCAAAAATTAGTGGGGTATGTGGTGCAATGGAACAAAGACAGCGAAATTTTATGGGGAGAATATATAGAACGCTTCGCCCCTAATGCTTTTACTGAATCGTTAAAAAGTGGGAAAGATGTAAGGGCATTGTTTGAACACGATCACACGAAACTACTAGGCAGAACCTCCAGCGGTACACTTACACTTGAAGAAGATAATACCGGTTTACGTTTTGAATTATTGCCGCCTGATACTCAAACAGGGCGTGATTTATTGGTAAGCGTGGAGCGTGGCGATATTAGCGGAATGTCTTTTGGCTTCCGTACAGTCAAAAACGAATGGGATTTCAGCGTAGAGCCAAATACTAGAACCGTGTTACAAGCAGAACTGGTAGAAATTACTGTTACAAGTATTCCGGCTTATCCAGATTCCAGCTTAGAAATTTTGAAGCGTTCGCAAGCGGTAGCAAAAGGAAAAGATTTTACAAATTGGCAAGATGATAACCGCCATAAATGGCTGCATATTTTGGGGGCTTAAATGTTCGGACTTTTTAAAAAGAAACCTGAAACCCGAAGCCTGACTATTGATGACTTGATCGCCAATATGGGGGCGGCTAACACTGGGGCGGGTGAATATGTTAGCCCTCACAATGCGGAATCATTGCCTGCCGTTCTTAATGCGGTGAATGTGATTTCGCAAGCGGTGGCGGCTATGCCTTGCTATCTGTTTGAGGTCAATGCGGAGGGGCGTAAACGCATTGAGAATCATAGCGTTGAATACTTGCTTAATGAAATGCCGAATCGCAATCAAACACCATATCAATTCAAAGAAGTGATGATGAGGCACGTTCTTTTGAATGGCAATGCGTATGCGGTTATCGGTTGGAATAGTAAAGGGCAACCCGAAACTTTAACCCCTTACCCACCTTATTCGGTAAATGTTCAAAGAGCCATTACAGGCGATTATTTTTATCAAATTACCGACTTGAACGGCAAAGTAAGAAACTACTTTCAAGATGAAATCCTACACTTACGCTACGCTTCTAATGATGGCTTTATGGGGCGTTCCCCTATTACTGTTTGCCGTGAAGCGGTGGGGCTTGGATTAGCTCAACAGAAACACGGTTCAAGCGTAATGAAAAACGGTTTAATGGCTGGCGGCATTGTTACAACGGCGGAATGGTTCGACAAAAGCAAAGGACAAAAGGCGATGGAAGCCTTAAAACGCTATCAAGGTGCGAAGAATGCCGGTAAAACCCCAATTCTTGAAGGTGGAATGGAATATAAACAGCTTGGAATGAGTAACCAAGATGCGGAATGGTTAGCAAGCCGTAAATTCACGATTGAAGATATAGCACGGATTTTTAATATCAGCCCTATTTTCCTTCAAGACTACAGCCATTCAACCTATGCGAACTTTAGCGAAGCTAGCCGGGCGTTCTTAGGGCAAACCTTACGCCCTCACTTAGTCAATTTTGAACAGCAGCTAAAAGATGCCTTGATGATTGATTTAACGAGTAACAGTAAAAAGCGTTACGTTGTGGAATTTGACACTAGTGATTTATTACGCACAAATCAGCAAGAACGCTTTAGTAGCTATGATGTGGCGATTAAGTGCGGAATCCTTAGCCCAAATGAAGCCCGGAAGCGTGAAGGCTTACCGCCTTATGTTGGCGGTGATGAATTTAGTCAAGCGTGGAAGCAAACCGTAGAAGTTAAGAAAGACAATGCCAAAGGGAGCAATGATGGCAAGAATGGTTAGAGCCGGAAAATTCGATAAGGTTATCACGATTCAAAAGCCTGTGATTGGCTCAAATAATTACGGTTCAGTTAAGCGTGAATGGCAAGATGTGAAAACGATAAGAGCTAGTATCGAACCTTTACAAGGGCGAGAATATTTTAGCGGACCATTTCAACTAGGCGAAAACATTACACGCATTCGCATACGTTACCAATCTGATTTACAGATTGATCGCAAAATGCGGATTAAATACGGCAATAAATTATTTGATGTGTATTCCATTATTGATAGCAAAGAACGACACGAGGAAATTCAAATAATGTGTAAAGAAGGAGAAGCACACAATGGCTAAACCTGAAATAGATTTAAACGTAATCAAGCAGCATTTACGTATAGACCACAATTTAGATGATGAACTATTAGAAATCTATGCTACTGCTGCACTTGAAGCGGCTGAAAATCATATTGGTAAAACGTTTGGAGAAACTACAACAGCCGATACAGTAAATTTTACTGGCGGCATTAAGGTTGGATGCTTAATGTTTATCGGTCATTTATATGCTAACCGTGAAACCGTGAGTGATGTTCAATTATATGAAGTACCTATGGCGGTGAAGTCTTTATGGAATCCATATAGAGAACCGGCAATCTATTAAGGGGAAGTTATGCCATTACAACCATTAAGGCGTTGCACCTTTCCTGGTTGCCGTAATCGTGTGAAGTCCGGACGATGTGAAGAGCATAAACCCAAAGACACCCGAGAGAGTGCAGCTAAACGAGGTTACGATCACAGATGGGCGAAGTATCGCAAAGGCTACTTAGTACAAAATCCCTTATGTGTAATGTGTTTAGCAAAAGGCGATTACACACCGGCAACCGTGATAGACCATATCAAGCCCGTAGAGAATGGGCAAGCCGACCCGCTATTCTGGGTGCAGTCTAATCATCAAGCCCTTTGCCGTGATTGCCACAGCTACAAGACACGAGAGATAGACAAACGTGGATATGGTGCGAAGAAGTAGCAAGTATTCGTATCATACGAATACTTTAACCAGACCAAATTTGGACTGGTTGAAATAATGAACAAAATCCAAGTTTGGATTTTGCGGAAATTTTAAACAATTTCAACAGGTAGGGGGAGTTTTGGAAAGAAAAGCCCAACCGCTAAGAACCGCCCCCCTAATCAAATTTTTACGCACGGCAATTTTTTAGAAAATATACGCGTGGTCTTATGACCACAACTCAACCCGCTCAATTTTGAGCCGGTTCACTCCCCCGAAATTATGGGCGAGTACGCTCCTGAAGTTTTAGGAACGTTCCCGAAAAATGGGGAGCGTTCAATCTCCAGAATTTTCGGGAAATTACCACTACAACAATTTAAGGACTAAACGAATGACAAAAAAGAAGTTACCCAAAGCCCCCGATTATTTAGACGAAATCGCTAAGAGCCAATGGAAAAGCAAAATCAATATGTTGGCGGAACGTGGCGATATTACAGGCGAGGACTACACCAATTTAGAGCTTTATTGCGTGAATTATTCCCTTTACCGGCAAGCGGTTCAAAATATCGCAGAACGTGGCTTTAGCATTACCAACAGTCAAGGCACAGAAGCACGCAATCCGGCACTGACCGCTAAAAGTGAAGCTGAAAAAATCATCATTAAAATGTCGTCCTTACTAGGCTTTGATCCGGTAAGCAGACGTAAAACCCCGATTGATACCGAAGAAACAGACGTACTAGATGAACTATGACACCGTGGCACACTTACGCAGAACAAGTAAAAAATGGCGAAATTATCGCTTGTAAACGCATAAAACAAGCGGTAGAGCGTTATTTTTCAGACCTAAACAACCCCGAATACTATTTTGATGAAGAGATTGTAACGAAATTCATCAAGTTTTCAGCCCTATGCCCTCACGTTAAGGGTCATTTATACGGCAAACCGATAGAGCTTTCAGACTGGCAAATATTCTTATTTGCTAACATTTTAGGCTTTAAATACCGTGAAAGTGGCTTGCGAAAATATAGATCCGCTTACGTTCAAGTGGCACGAAAAAACGCAAAAAGCACAGTGGCGGCAATATTGGCGAACTGGTGGCTTGTGATGGAAAAAGGGCAGCAAGATATTTACACCGCAGCAGTAAGCCGAGATCAAGCCCGAATAGTCTTTGACGATGCCAAGAAAATGGCAACCTTAAGCAAGCCACTAAGTAAACGGCTGACTATCTAACAGCACAAAATGCTATACACGCAAAAAAACAGCTTAATGCGACCGCTTGCGGCTAAATCCTCTACTATTGAAGGCACAAACCCAAGTCTAGCGATTGTGGACGAATACCACTTACACCCCGACAACAGCGTATATAGTGCGTTAGAGTTAGGGCAAGGGGCAAGACCGGAAGGGCTACTATTTGCCATTACCACTGCCGGCAGTAACACGATTTCAGCTTGTAAACAGCATTATGATTATTGTTGCCAAATTTTAGACGGTTCAGAGCAGAACGACAGCATTTTTATAATGATTTTTGAGCTGGACGATGAAACCGATATTGACGACCCGAAAAACTGGATCAAGGCAAATCCCAACATAGGAAAATCCATCCCTTACAAAGATTTTGAAAATACCATAGCCAAAGCAAGGGGGATTCCGTCCGAGTGGGTAGAAATGCTTACCAAACGCTTCAATGTATGGTGCAACGGCTCTACGCCGTGGCTAGGTGATGGCAACTGGAAAGCGTGCGAGCGGCAATACAACGAAGAAGAATTACAGGGTAAAGCGTGCTATATGGGGCTTGATTTATCCAGTACGAACGATATTACAAGCCTTTGCTATGTATTTCCAACCGAACAAAACAAAGCCCGGCTAATTACCCGGCACTACATACCCGAATATCAGCTTGCGAATGTGGCAAATAAGAACCGTGCGATGTATCGCAACTGGGAGCGTATGGGCTGGCTACGCATTACGAAAGGCGACTGTATCGACTATGACCGAATTCGAGATGATATTTTCAAAGATGCAGAAAAATTTGAAATCAAAATGATCGGCTTTGATGTGTGGAACGCCACACACCTACGCACACAGTTACAAGGCTATGGGTTAGAGGTTGAACCCTTTCCGCAAACCTATCAACGCTATAGTCCGGTGGCGAAGTCTGCCGAAGTGCTAATCAATCGCCAAATGATAGAACACAACGGCGACCCTATTTTAGCGTGGGCGTTATCAAATGTCGTAATGGAGAGCGATGCCAACGCCAATATTAAGCCAAACAAGAAGAAATCAGCGAACAAAATAGACCCGGCAATCGCCTTTTTAATGGCATTAGGCACTTATCAACTTGAATATGGCGATCTTGCGTTTGAAATGACAGAGGCACAACGCCAAGCACTAGAAAACTTCACAGGAGTAGAAATGTAATGAAATGCGAATTTGCGAAAACTAACCCGCTAATCATCAAGCAAGCGATGGAATTTTACCTAAAAAATAAAAATGGCTTATTTACTTTTGTTAGCCTATGGAATGATGAAGAACCATTCCCAAAAGATGAACTATTAATTTGTTTAGATGTGTGGATTAAGCAGCTAAAAGAGCTACATTCAACCACACCGACTATAGAAACCGAATTAACCCTTAAAAACCTATTAGATAAACGGAGAAAACTAAAATGAGTGCGAAAATTACAGGACTTAAAGAACTACAGCAAGCCTTGAAGAAAATGCAGCGAGAAATAGACAACAAAACCAAAAAAGCGATCAGGAAATCCCTCAACGCAGGAGCAAAAGAGATTAAAGACAACTTAAAATCAAATGTTCCCGTAATGAAGAGTAGCACTAATTTTAGACAAAAAGGCGTGTTAAAGAAAAATATCAGACACAAAATTAGACTATCTAAAAATGGTGAACTAGCAGGTAAAGCGACTGTTTTCTTTTCAGATAAGAATAAAGCTATTGCTTATAAAGATAGGGAGCGTAATAGATTTACTCAAAGTGGGAAATTATTAACAGGTCCGGTAAAAATTTACCTAAACGATCCTTATTTCTGGCATATGGTAGATAGAGGAACTGTAAATGGCGTAAAAGCCCAGCATTTTATAAAAAAAGCCGAGGTAGCCAAAGACAGAGCCCAGAGAACGGCTTATAGAACGCTTGAAAAAGAAATGAAAGATCTCATTAAATAGCCTTGAAAAATTAATCAAAGGAGTGAATAATACTGTTTAAATAACCAAATGCAATGCACCTAGGCTGATCCCCGAAAGCAAGAAACCTTATCTTGTTGGTGCATTACCTATCTATAAGGACTAAATGCTAAAGGGGCGTTTATGAATAAATTCGTTATTGTGGATATTGAAACCGCAAACCCAGATATTACCAGTATTTGCCAAATCGCTATAGTAACCTATGAAAATGGCGAGATTACAGACCAATGGCACACCTTAATCAATCCTAAAACCTACTTCCACGAAATAAATGTGATGATACACGGCATCACCGAAAGAAAAGTAAAAAATGCACCGACTCTTTCAGATGTTGCAGATGTTATCAAAGAAAAATTTGCTGATAACTTAATTTGTTCTTATGGTGCGTTTGATAGAAGCTCATTAACTCGAATTTTCCCTGAATTACCTAACCAATGGCTTGATAT
The DNA here is from genome assembly GCF_056854775.1 of Mannheimia sp. Classification (NCBI taxonomy): domain Bacteria; kingdom Pseudomonadati; phylum Pseudomonadota; class Gammaproteobacteria; order Pasteurellales; family Pasteurellaceae; genus Mannheimia; species Mannheimia sp. The sequence goes on along the minus strand of NZ_JBXGGI010000024.1, from coordinate 2,188 downwards.
TGTTAGAGTGGTACGCCGTTCTTGGGATAAACAATTTGCTAAATATGGTTATGGTTTATCAAGTATGGCGGAAGCATTAAAGATTAATCAAGAAAACCATCACGATGCTTTAGATGACGTGTTAGTAGCCGGGCAAATCTTATTGAAAGCGTTATCAGACAGCCAACAAGATTTAGAATTTTGGTTGGATAGGGTAAGAAAACCTATTGATCTTGAAGCATACAATAAGGCTCACAGCAAATTAGAAGGAAATCCGGAAGGCTCATTATATGGTGAAACAGTCGTATTTACTGGTGAATTATCAATACCAAGAGCAAAGGCGGCAGAAATGGCGGCTCAAGCAGGTTGTAATGTTGCAACAGGAGTAAGCAAGAAAGTAACGTTACTTGTTATCGGTGAACAAGATATAACAAAATTAGCAGGCAAAGAATTAAGCAGTAAAGAAATAAAAGCAAGGGAGCTAATAGAAAAAGGATACCCTATCCAATTACTTTCAGAAAATGACTTTTATCATTTAATCCAATAATTATAGGATATTATCATTTATGACTAATCAAAAATTCTTACCTAAAAAAGCATATTCAATCATTGATGCAGTAAAGTATATTTCTTTAAATCACAATATAAGCATAACAGAGGCAGATTTATTTGAATATATTCAAAATGGTGATTTAGTGGCTTCTGTTCATATTGACGGAAGCATAAATAAGATAGACTGTATCAATAGAAAAGAGCTTGCTGAAAATGAAAAATTAAGAGTTCGTAGTGAAGAAATATTCTTACAATTTAGTAAATCAGAATGTAATGCCACAATTCAAAGAAATGAAGATTTTGAAATCATAAGAATAGACTTAAAAAATATTTATTTTGATATAACTGTAATTCTAAATGATGAATTTTATCTAGATAGCTACTTTTCTGATAATGATAAAATTAGGCTATATTCTGGTGAAATAGGAAGATTTCAAAAGATATTATTTAATGGTTATTTTCCTTTGTCTAGAGAAATATTTGATAAGTACAATGTGAGAGAACTTATTTTACAAGGCTACGTAGATGAGATAGAGGATATAAAAGCAAACACAGGTGAATCGTTCTACTTTCATTTACCTTTTTATGAAAATAGAACAAAAATATATTTAGATGATATTTATATTCTTCATCAAGATATTATTGAGTTTTTAGAGTTGTTTTCTGTTATTGAGCCAAATAATAAACAAGATGAGGTACAGAAACTAAGAAATCAAATTAAAGAGAAAAATGAGGAAATTTCAAAATTTTATCAAGATACAGGAACAAAAGAGCGTATAAGTATTCAGCAAAAACAATTATTCGCCCTATTAGTTAAGAAATGTTACCCAAATCTTGATAGTAGAAATAAAATATTTGAAGTGATTAATGCAGACTTAAAAGAGGCGGATATAAGGAATACATCAATTAAAGCTGATACATTTTATAAATTGATTGATGAATCAGCTGATTTTACAAAAGCAATTTTTCCGCCCAAAAAATCCTAATCTTCCATTTAGCCCCTAAACTTTCCAATTAAGGGGCTTTTTCTTTCCATTTAAGCCATACTTTTCTTATTAAGAAGCTAACCTTTTGAAAACAAAAGCAATATTGTTAAAAATCCCTCCCGTCTAGACAACTCAACGAAACGCAACAGAGCGTTACATAGTTACACAAACGAGAGGAATTTTTTATGACCCAATCACAAACCCAATCAAAAAAACTAATTAGCGGAAAAGAAGTAACCGCTATTGTCGGCTTTGGCAGAACAAAGCTCAATCTGCTGGTAAAAGCGAACAAATTCCCACAACCGATCCGCTTTTCTGACAACTTTATCCGCTGGGATTTAGAAGAAGTGAATAGCTGGATTGAAGAACAAAAAGCGGCACGAGTTTAAGGAGGCAGAAAATGAACGAAACAAGAAAACCGAATCAATTTTTAAAAGTATTACACCGTTTAATCACTTCAAGCGTAAGTGGTATTGATGGTTACGCTATGAATATGACCTCTGCCCGAAACTACATCAGCGAACTTGAGCGTAATCACTTAACCGAAAAAGTGAAACGCACACGAGAAAGCACAAAAGACGGAGTGGGGCAGTATTACCGCTATGAAGTTGCCAATCTTAAGCAATTAAAGCAAGTGATTGCGGTTTATAAGGCGAAAGGTGGCGAACTTA
>NZ_JBXGGI010000023.1:0-4299 GCF_056854775.1 Mannheimia sp. | reverse complement strand
ATAATAATCGGGGCGGGTAAGCTCATTTTTACGAGGGAATACAGCTTCAATCACGCCACTGATGCCCTGTAGCTGTTCACTGCCTTTACGCCAAGAAACACGATCACCCACCACTACATTTTTTAATGTACGGCGGATATTACAACGGAAAATTTCACCTGCTTCAGTTTCGACATCAGCGTGTTTAACGTGGCGAGTTACTACAATGCCTTGTTGCATTTCGCCCAGCATATCATCTTGCCATTCAATCTCTTTTTTATTGATGCGTTTATGATGATTAGACTTAATTCTACGTTGTTGATTGTGGGTTAATTTTGGTTTACTCAAAAGGATACTCTGCTATTAAACAATAGTTATGGTGTTAGAATACTATAAAACCTATGTTTATAACAGATGAAAGTGAAAGAATAAAAGAGTATAAACGCTAGAATAAAGATAACGAATAATATAGAATGGCAACCAATCTTTTATATTTACCTTTAGATAGATTAGATAGAAAAAACCGCCCAAAACGGGCGGTTATAAACCAATACGGTTCAAAATATACAGGAAGTGAAACGAGTAACTTTCGTTACTCCAGTCTAGTTTCCTAGACCAATATGCAAACACAACATCATACTTAAAATTTAGGAATAGAATAAATTCTACGACTATCCATTAAGTATGGGGAATATTCTATTGTTTCTACTTCCAGTCATCAAGCGAATTTTTTTTATTTTAACCATCAGAAAAAATAATGGAATTGCTTTATTTTAGCAGTTAATTATATTTGAAATACTATGAACAGAAAACTTCCACCGCTCAATGCATTAAAAGCATTTGAATCTGCTGCTCGCCATTTGAATTTTACCAAAGCGGCAGAAGATCTCTTTGTAACCCAAGCCGCTGTTAGTCATCAAATTAAGTTATTAGAAGACTTTTTAGGGGCTTCGTTATTTCATCGTCGTAACCGTTTATTAGAATTAACGGAGTTAGGGGCACAATATTTCTATGAGGTACAACCTTTATTGGAACAAATTGCATTAGCAACTGATAAAGTTCGTCAGCAGAGCTGTCGCCAAATTCTGACTATCAGTGTGCCACAAACCTTTGGTATGCACTGGCTAGTGCCACGTTTAGCTGATTTTCACGATAAATACCCGGACATTGAAGTGCGTATTAAAGGTGTGGATCAAGATGAGGGATTACTTGGTAAAGAAACCGATGTAGCCATTTATTACGGTAAAGGCGATTGGCAGGACTTGGAATCTATCCGTTTAACGGAATCCCGCATTGTGATTTTAGCCTCGCCAGAGTATTTATCGAAAAATCGCATTCAGTCGGCAAAAGATTTAGTTGATAAGCATTTGTTACACTCTTCTACTCATAATAAATGGAAAAGAATGGTAGAGCATCTCAATATAGCAGATAAAGTTGATGCTGAAACAGGTTCTATTTTTAGTCATACGTTTATGGTATTGCAAGCAGCTATGCACCAGCAAGGTGTAGCGATTGCGAATAAAGTTCTAGCCCAACACGAAATTGAAAAGGGCACGTTAATTGAACCTTTCCCAACGGCATTATTTGATGAGAAATCGTTTTATGTGGTGTATCCATTTCAATCGGCTCAAGTGCCAAAAGTGAAGTTTTTTGTAGAGTGGATACAACAAAAAATGGCAGAATGTGAATAAATTGCCATATTTGCAAATTTTTTGAAAATTTTCACCGCTTGTAGTAATAAAAGGAAGATTATGAAATACCAATGGGTATTATTTGATGCTGATGAAACTTTATTTTCATTTAATTCTTATTTTGGCTTGAAAGCAATGTTAGCTCGTTATCAAATTGATTTCAGCGAGCAAGATTATCAAGATTTCCAAGCCATTAATAAGCCACTTTGGGTTGCTTATCAGAATAATGAAATTACGGCACAAGATATTCAAACACGCCGTTTTGCGAAATTATCGGAACAAACGGGTGTTGAACCATTCAGATTAAACCAAGAATTAATGGCGGAAATGGCGTTGATTAGCCAGCCGTTAGCCGGGGTAATTGAGACATTAAACGCTTTGTACGGCAAAGTAAAAATGGGCATTATCACCAATGGTTTTACCGAATTACAGCAAAAGCGTTTAGATAATACTCAAACTTCGCATTTTTTTGATATTGTAGTGATTTCAGAGCAGATTGGAGCAGCCAAGCCTGATCGCCAAGTATTTGACTATGCTTTTGCTTTAATGGACGAATTCGATCGCACTAAAGTATTGATGGTGGGCGATACACTCGCTTCTGATATTTTAGGTGGGAATAATTCAGGTATTGATACTTGTTGGCTCAATACACTCAATCTAAAAAATGAAACGAATATCAAGCCAACTTATGAAATTAACACGATTAATCAAATTATTGAGATTGTAGAAGGAACACAGGGATGAAACTACAGCAGCTACGTTACATTGTGGAAATAGTGAATCAGAATTTGAATATTACTGAAGCCGCAGAAGTACTTTACACTTCTCAACCGGGCATTAGTAAGCAGGTTCGCTTATTAGAAAGTGAGCTGGGGATTAATATTTTTGAACGTAATGGTAAGCACGTTAAAGGATTAACACCTGCGGGCGAGAAAATCGTAGCAATTGCCCGTGAGTTATTGGTTAAAGCTCAGAGTATTAAATCTGTAGCAGAGGAACAAACTCGCCCGAATAAAGGAGTGTTAAGAATTGCGACCACTAATACTCAAGCTCGCTATATGTTGCCTGAAGTCATTGAAAAGTTCAAAGCTCGTTATCCGGAAGTGAGTTTGCATTTGCATCAAGGTTCGCCAAATCAAATTTACGATGCGTTAATGGCAGGCGAGGTGGATTTAGCCATTACTACAGAAGCACAATACTTATTTGAAGAAGCAATATTGCTGCCTTGCTATTGGTGGAATCGTTCAGTTATTGTTAAACCGGATCACCCATTAGCAACTTTTGTGAACCAAAGTCAAAATTTAACTGTCGAAGAACTAGGTAAATATGATTTGATCACCTATACCTTTGGGTTTACGGGGCAATCAGATTTAGATCACGCTTTCAATAAGGAAGGCATTTTGCCAAATATTGTGTTTACCGCAACCGATGCAGATGTGATTAAAACTTATGTCCGTTTAGGTTTAGGGGTCGGAATTATGGCATCAATGGCATATACTGAGGCGGATAAAGATTTAGTCGCAATCAATGCAAGTCATTTATTCCAACCAAGTATGACTCAAATCGCATTTAAACGAGGGACATTCCTTCGTAATTATATGTATGATTTTATTCATTATTTTTCGCCACATTTAACACGAGTGCAAGTGGAGAAAGCAGAACAATTGCGAGATAACAATGCAATCTCAAGATTGTTTGAACGTGTATCTTTAGAGGAGAAGTAGATGAAAATTTGGCAGAAACTTACCACTGTTATTATTGCAACATCAGGGTTAATTTCCACCGCTTACGCAGATAGCTACAATATTAAATATAGCTCAAATTACTTAATGCCAGCCTACATTAACTTCAATAATGGCGGAGGAAAATATAATATTCAAGCTAAAATCAACGTACCTTTGTACAATATTGTATTTACTGCAAAAGGAACAGAAAAAAACGGGCAGTTTGATATGTTAAGTTACCGAGATACGCGTAACGGTAAAACTTATGCAATGGCAGAAATTGATTCTAAAACAGTAAAATATGGAAAAGTAAAAGAGCCATTAAAAGAAGAAGCATTAACAATGCCAACTTATGATTTGTTTACTACTGCATTCCAGCTGAGCTATTACGATAAATTACCAACAAGTTTCCAAACTACGAACGGTAAAAAACTTTATCCAACGCCAAATGTGCAACTACGCAAATCACAAAAAGAAGTAAAATCGGGTGGGAAAACGTATCAAGAAATCACTTATAAGTTTAGAACCAGCGATAAAAAAGATATCACGGTTAAAAAATATGACGGAGAGAAATTCCCACGTTATATTTCCTACAGCCGAGATGGTGATAACTACGAGCTAACCTTCGATGGTTTTGTGAAGTAAAATGTAATTTACAAGCGGTTGATTTTGTAAAATTTTTTGCAAAATCGACCGCTTGCAGATTTTGGATTAGCAAAAAAAATTGATTTGATGTAAACTACTATCCCGTCCTAATAGTTTCTTTTTATGAAAAGAAAACTTGTATTCTTAATTTCCAATCAAACTAATCAGCAAAGGCAATAACAATGACAACGAATTATATTTTCGTAACGGGCGGTGTTGTATCTTCTTTAGGTAAAGGTATTGCGGCAGCCTCTCTTGCG
>NZ_JBXGGI010000022.1:0-6142 GCF_056854775.1 Mannheimia sp. | reverse complement strand
TTGACATATATTTTTCCTTAAACAGTTCCCCCTTTTAGAAAAAAGGGGAGTAAAATTTAAACTTCTTCAATCACGTGGTTATGATTACTGTAAATATCAATATCGCCGGCGATTTTTAACGCTTCGGCAACGATCTCTTTCGCAGAGAGGTTATTTTCGGTGCGAAGTAGTGCGAGGGCGGCGGCTTTGGCGTAGTTTCCACCTGAGCCGATTGCCAATACATCTTGTTCCGGCTCAATCACATCGCCTGAACCTGAAACCAGCAGGAACTCACTTTCATTTGCTACGATCATCATTGCTTCTAAACGGCGTAAAGCACGCTCAGTACGCCACTCTTTTGCCAATTCCACCGCTGATTTCACTAAATGCCCTTGATGTAATTCTAATTTTTTCTCGAATAAATCACGTAAAATAAAGGCATCAGCCGTTGAACCGGCAAAGCCTGTTACCACTTTGTCTTTATATAAACGGCGAACTTTACGCACTGTGCCTTTTTCAATGCAGTTGCCAAGTGTTGCTTGACCATCGCCACCGATGGCTACTTTTCCGTCTTTTCGCACGCATACAATTGTTGTCATTTTAAATCCTTCTTTTTAGAAAACTTTCGCTTATATGGGGCTCATTCTCTGCATTTCAATTACAAGCGGTCGTTTTTACTGAATTTTTTGCAAAAAAATGGCTTGAATTTCTTCAAGCCATCTTCTTTTTTATTTTAGTGAGCCATACGGTTTAAAATCTTTTTACCTTTGATTTGGTGGTAAATCGCCATCACAATATGACCAGCCGATAACGCAAATAGCCCCCACGCAAGTTCGCCGTGAAAGTTATTACCCAGTGATATCGCCCATTCGATTTTTTCTGTAGAGCCTTCCATCACTTTCACACCAAACACGTCTAACGGACCTCGTGCTGCCCCATATTGGCGGATTAAAGCAATGGTTGGTACAGCAAGCATTAACACATAAAGTGCAAAATGTCCGAGTGTAACAAAAATATTATCAGGTGCCGGGCGGTTATTTCGATTGATGATCGCCCAAATCACTCGAATAACGATAAGCAACATTAAAATTGCCCCAACAGATTTGTGATAAGGCAACCACTCACGAAACGCCTCTCCCTGAAGCCCTGTATAAAGCATAAAACCAAAGCAAATTGCCATTGTCCAATGTAATGTACGGCTGATTGTGCCGTAAACTTGTGAATTATCTGAACGCATAAGTTCTCCTAGTAAATGTTCGGGCGAAGTATAATAGAAAAAGTACTTTTATACACAAGCTATTTCCGATTATTGCAATTTTCGATTTAATCGTATTCCGTACGGCTTACCGTTTTCAAATATCACATCTACTTTATAAGTCAAAACTTTCACATTTTGTTTTTTAGCTCGCTCAAGCAATTCTGCATATTTAGGGTCGATTTGTTTTGCCACTTCAAACTTCTCAATGCCAGTATGCAAAATAGCGAAAAATATGACCGCTTGTAGCCCTTGTTCAGCAATATTTGCCAGTTCTCGCAAGTGTTTTTGACCTCGTTCGGTTTTCGCATCGGGGAACATTCCTACCCCGTTTTCCATTAGCAATGTGGTGGATTTCACTTCCACAAAACAATCCTGCAAGCGGTCAGATTTTAATAAAAAATCGACACGGCTGTTCTCATTTCCATATTTTTGCTCGGGTAAAATTTGCTGATACTCAGCAAGCTCGCTAATCCATTGATTTTCCAACGCCTCTTGCACAAGCTGATTAGCTCTCAAAGTATTTACGCAAATGAAATCGCCCGATTGCGTTTGGGTCAGCTCCCAAGTGTGAGCATATTTGCGTTTCGGGTTATTGGAAGTGGAAAACCAAACCGTATCGCCTACATTAGCACAACCTGTCATCGCTCCGGTATTCGGGCAATGAATGGTAATTTGATCACCGTGAGGTAGCTGAATATCGGCAAGAAAACGCTTATAACGACGAAGCAAAATGCCACTAGAAAGAGGAGGAAATTGCATTAGTAAAAAATCCTTTTAAAATGACCGCTTGTATCTTTTCATCATCGGCAGAAAAACAGAAAGTAACGCTGTGCAAATGACGATAATAATACCAATCCAAGTGATAAGGCTCAGTTGCTCCGATAAAAAGAGTAACGCCATTAATAACCCAAACACAGGCTCAAGAGCAAGCAGAATGCCTGCGAGAATAGGGGATGATTGGCTAATGCCTTTGTTCCACAACAACATTGCCAAACTGGTACAAATAATACCGAGATACATCACACTCGCCCACGCCGACAATCCGGTTGGCAATTGCCAATCTTCGGCGAAGAATAATGTGATGGGTAAAGCGGTAATTGCCCCTTGTACTAGTGTGATATTGGTTAAATCTGTAACTTTAACGGATTGTAAAATGTCTTTGCTGAGATACATTCCAATAATAAAACTCAAACTGCCTAACGTTACGAGCAATAGCCCCAGCATATTAATTGAACCGCTATCATCACTCCCTGCTGCCATAATTAGAATGCCGACACAAGCGAACAAACTTAAGATAAAATCCAGCCTTGTTGCCCGTTTTTTAAAGCAGAAATAGCCCACCAATACCGTTAAAATCGGATTTAGCCCAAGTAATGCAACCGCACTCGCCGCTGAAGTTAATTTCAAGCCTGAAAATTGTAAGATTACACAGAGCGGAAAGGTAAGAAAACTAATCAACCAAACTTTAATATGCTGATTTTGCTGAATTTTTCGATAGGCTCGCATAAAAAACGGCAGAGCGATAAATGCCGCCAGCGTCAGCCGAATTTGCATAATTTGCACAGGGTCAAATTCGGCAATCGCCACTTTACCCACAATAAATGAACTTGCCCAAATTAAGGTTGCGATCAGTAAATATACCATTTTAGATCTCGTAAAATTCTAGCGGTAGATCGTCGGGATCTCGGAAAAAGGTGAAACGTTTGCCGGTAAGATCATCAAGGCGAATGCCTTCGTGTGGCAAATTGTGCTGTTCTAAAAAGGCGATGGCTTGTTCAATATTTTCCACCTTGAATGCTAAATGGCGTAACCCGCAAGTTTCAGGCGAGGTAAAGCGAGGTGGCGTAACCGGAAAGCTAAATAATTCAATTTGCGAGCCGTCTTGAAAACGTAAGTCTAATTTGTAACTATCTCGTGCAGTTCTGTAGGTTTCTTCAATAATTTCCGCACCTAAAATCTGGGTGTAGAAATGTTTGGATTTTTCATAATCCGACACAATAATAGCAACGTGGTGGAAGCCTAGAATAGGAGATTTCATTTTTTCCTCGATATGTAAAATTTTTGGCAAAAACAACCGCTTGCAGTATGATGATTTCTTTTTTTGATTTCAAGATGTTTAATGAATAGCAATTCTTCACAATATCCGTTAGCGACAGCGAAAATGTCTGATCCATTTGCAAAATCTGTATTAGCGTGGTTTGAGCAATACGGGCGTAAACATTTGCCTTGGCAACAAAATAAAACCTTGTATAAAGTTTGGTTGTCAGAAGTGATGTTGCAACAAACTCAAGTTGCCACCGTTATTCCTTATTTTGCACGTTTTACGGAACGATTTCCAACTGTTACTGACTTAGCTAATGGCTCTATTGATGAAGTGCTACATTTATGGACGGGCTTGGGCTATTACGCACGAGCGAGAAACTTGCATAAAGCGGCAATTCAAATTCGAGATGAATTTGGTGGTGAGTTTCCCACAACATTTGATGATGTGTTGGCATTGTCCGGTGTGGGGAGAAGTACAGCGGGGGCGATTTTGTCTTCGGTGTTAGATGCTCCGCACCCGATTTTAGACGGCAACGTTAAACGTGTGTTAAGCCGCTATTTTGCGGTGGAAGGCTGGGCTGGCGAAAAGGCGGTTGAAAACCAACTTTGGCAGTTAAGTGAAAGTGTTACGCCAACGGAACAGGTGGCTGATTTTAACCAAGCAATGATGGATTTGGGGGCGATGATTTGTACTCGCTCTAAGCCAAAATGCCTGCTCTGCCCATTACAAGAACATTGCCAAACAAATGCAATGCAAGCGTGGGATAAATTCCCAGCCAAGAAGCCAAAGAAAACGCTCCCCGAACGCCAAGCCTATTTTTTAATTCTGAAAAACGGCTCAAAAGTGTTATTACAAAAGCGGGAAGCAAAAGGTATTTGGGGTGGATTATTTGCCTTTCCACAATTTGGCAGTTTAGAGGAACTCAAGCGGTCAGATTTAGTAGGAAATTTGCAAATTTCGCAACAATTAACCACTTTTAGACACACATTCAGCCATTTTCATTTAGATATCACCCCCATTTTGGTAGATCTAAATGTGCAAAAAATAGCTAAAATCTTACCGCTTGTAGCAGAAGAAAACGCAGGAAATTACCTTTCTACTGTATCTTCAGAGGCGGATTATTGGTATGATTTCAGCCAACATAATGAAATAGGTTTAGCCACGCCGGTTAAACGCATTTTAGATGAACTGGCGTTTAGCGTAACAAACAAAAATTAAGGATTAGATTATGGCTCGTACCGTATTTTGCGAATACCTAAAACAAGATGCCGAAGGCTTAGACTTTCAACTGTATCCGGGCGAACTCGGCAAACGTATTTTTGATACTATCAGCAAACAAGCGTGGTCTGAGTGGATCAAAAAACAAACAATGATCGTTAATGAAAAAAAACTCAGTATGATGAATCCGGAACATCGCAAATTACTTGAAGAAGAGATGGTCAATTTCTTGTTTGAAGGTAAAGAAATCGTCATTGAAGGCTACAAGCCAATCGAATAATTCAAGGTTAAACTCAAAATGAAAAAATATGCAAAATATTTGCCAATGCTGGCAATTATTCCTTTTCTTATTGCCTGTGGAAGCAATAAATCTTCCAGTGGTAAAAAACCGAAATCTACTCGTGTAGATTATTCAAAAGATACTAATGGGTTAGATATTTTAACCGGTCAGTTTTCTCATAATATTGATGATATTTGGGGAAGTAATGAGCTTTTAGTGGCGAGTAAAAAAGATTACGTAAAATATACGGATAAATTCTACACTCGTAGCCATATTTCCTTTGAAGAAGGGGTGATTACTATTGAGACCTTAGGCGATCAAAATCATCTCCGTAACTCCATTGTTCACACTTTATTAATGGGTCGAGATCCTAAAGGCATTGACTTGTTTGCATCAGGCGATGTGCCAATTAGTACAAATCCGTTCTTAAAAGGTCAGATAAAAGATCAATTCGGTCGCGATATTACTAATGTCGCTCTTGCAAATGATTTTGCTACCTATCTTATTCAACATAAAGCCCAAACTCGTCGCTTAAAAAACGGTCGAAATGCGATGTATGTAGCGATTAAAATGGTGGAAGGGCACGTTGAAGTCCGTGCAAGACAATACTTACCGCTTGTGCGTAAAATGGCGAGACAATATGGCATTGAGCCAAGCCTCATTTTAGGGATTATGGAAGTGGAATCGGCATTCAACCCTTATGCGGTAAGCTATGCGAATGCAATTGGTTTGATGCAGGTTGTGCCTCGTACTGCTGGACGTGATATTTTTGCCCGTAAAGGTATGGGGGGGCAACCAAGCCGTGAATATCTGTACAATCCATCAAATAATATTGATGCCGGTACGCTCTACTTAACTATTTTACGTGATGAATACTTAGATGGCATTGCTGACCCTGTTGCAAAACGTTATGCAATGATTTCTGCCTATAACAGTGGAGCCGGTGCGGTATTGCGGGTGTTTGATTCCGATAAGTATGAGGCAATTGATAGAATTAACGATTTATCTGCCGATGCGGTTTATCGTATTTTAACCACCGCTCACCCATCTTCTCAAGCAAGAAATTATTTAAGAAAAGTAACAACAGCGAGAGAAAAATATCGAAATATTCGATAATGCGTGAATTATGTTGTTTTTTAGCCTAAAAGTATAAAAAAAGCACATTTAAACAGGCATTTTTTTAAATTCAGCAAAAAGTGTTTGACGTTGAGGACTGAAATCAGCATAATGCACCACGCAACGACGTTGCCTCGATAGCTCAGTCGGTAGAGCAGGGGATTGAAAATCCCCGTGTCGGTGGTTCGATTCCGCCTCGAGGCACCATCTATTCCTCCTTAGTTCAGTCGGTAGAACGGTGGACTGT
>NZ_JBXGGI010000021.1:0-10969 GCF_056854775.1 Mannheimia sp. | reverse complement strand
ATCTCAAGCACAAGCAAAGATGCAGTAAACGGTAGTCAGTTATACAATGTTATCCAAAACACGGGCTGGGATTTAATGGTTGATGGTAATGTTGCAGAAAACACCGGATCAACTCGCGTAGCTAACAATGGTAAAGCGACTATTAAAGGTGGCAATAATATTGTTGTTTCACGCAAAGGTTCAGAAGTAACGGTTGCAACATCAATGAAACCAACGTTTGATACAGTAACTGCTAACGAAGTGAAAGTAGGCGATGTAACTATCAATAACAACGGTATTAATGCTGGTAATAAACAGATTACTAACGTTGCAGATGGTGTGAAAGATACTGATGCGGTGAATGTAAGACAGTTAAAACAAGTGAAAAACGATGTTACTAACATCAATAACAAAGTTGATAAACTTGATAAACGTGTACGTGGTATCGGTGCAAGCTCAGCAGCAGCGGCTTCATTACCACAAGTTTACATTCCGGGTAAATCAATGGTCGCAGCAGCTGGTGGTACTTATAGTGGTGCTTCTGCAGTGGCAGTTGGTTACTCAAGAGCAAGTGATAATGGTAAGCTTATCTTGAAACTTCAAGGTACTGCGAACAGTCAAGGAAACTTCTCTGCAGGTGCAGGTGTTGGTTACCAATGGTAATAAGATTTAGCTAATATGCTAATATAATAATGAGAGCCCCTTTCTAATCAGAAAGGGGCTTTGTTTTTATTTATTTCTACAAAGTTATGTAGAGGATAGTAATGGTGTCTGTTCGCTTTGTAGATAAATATTTTATTTTTGAGATAGTTTATTTCCAACTATAAACGCAGCCAACCCAATTACTAATGAAGGCACAATAGCGTGGAAGCTGAAAATAGTGATCTTAAATGTTGTCATCACAATATAACTGCTTAATCCTGCCAACATTGAGCAAATTGCCCCTGTGGCATTTGCTTTTTCCCAATAAAGCCCTAATACAATAACCCAAAGGAATGTAGCTTCTAAACCGCCTAAAGAGAGCAAGTTGAGCCAAATCAACATATCGGGTGGATTAAGGGCTGCAAATACTAAAAACACCGTGAATGTGAGAGTAGTAATGGTAGAGAATAATTTAATTTTTTTCTCGTTATTAATTGCATTTGGTTTGATAGCTAAATAGAGATCTTTGATCAAGGTTGATGAAGATTGGATCAGCATTGAATCAATAGATGACATAATAGCTGCCATAGGTGCAGCTAAGAAAATACCTGCAACCATTGGGGGAAGCACTTGCACCATTAAGGTTGGGATCACCTGATCCGGCACTTTTAGATCAGGTACAACCGCTCTACCTAACACGCCTGAAAGGTGCATACCAAACATCAAAATCGCAATGACGATAGTGCCAATAATCATCGCTTTATGTAGAGCTTGGCTATCTTTATACGCCATACTTCTCACTGCAATATGTGGTAAACCGACTAAGCCAAAGCAAACCAACACCCAAAATGAAGCCATAAAGGTGAGATCAAGTGGGCGTTCCTCAATACCGTAAGGAGTAGTAAGTTGCGGATTAATTGCTTCAAGCGTATTCATCGCATTTTCTATTCCACCAGCGGCATAAATTACCCCACCGAGTAGAATAGTTGTTCCTACCATCATTACTAAACCTTGAATGGTATCGGTTAAAACAACAGCTCTAAATCCGCCGATAAAGGTATAAAGCCCTACAGTAATAGCAAAGATAATCACGGCAGTCTGGTAAGGAATGCCGAGTGTTGTTTCAAGTAAACGCCCTGCACCAATAAATTGCACTGCCATCATTGCAAAAAAGGAGAGCAGTAAGGCGAGTCCTGCAATCCATACTACAAATTTATTTTGATAGCGGGCGAGCAACATATCATTAATGGTTACGCTATTATGTTTACGGGAAAGTAAGGCAAATTTTTTACCTAATACACCTAAAGAAAATAGCACGGCAGGCACTTGAATCATCGCCAGTAATACCCAGCCTAAGCCATATTTATACGCAGCACCCGGTCCGCCAATAAATGAACTTGCCCCAACGTAAGTTGCAGCAGTTGTCATTGCCAGTACAAAGCCCGACATTGAACGACCGCCGATATAATATTCGGAGATAAAACTACCACCTTGACGCTGACGATATGCATAAAAAGCCACACCAAATACAAAAAGCAGATAGGCAATGAGCGGTAAAATCATTTCATTATTCATTATGTACCTCAAAATCAATATTTTTATAGATTTTTTTAATCACAATAATTGCTATTAGAGTGAAGATAATAGGTAAAAAAATACAAGAAAGCTCAAACCAAATCGGAAAGCCGAAAATACCTCTACCTTGTGGTGAAAAATAAGCAAAGCCTATCCAGCACAAAATATAGAATAGTGTGAGCAATATTGCCCAGCGAGCCTCTCTGGCTAATTGTTGATACATAATTTCTCCTTAAATTCCATAAAAAGAACCTCGCTGATGCGAGGTAGTTTTAATATTGCCATTCATCAGGATCAATCCCCAACTCACGCATTTTCTGCTTTGCTGCTTCAGGGATCTCATCAGCCCTATCCTTCATTAAATCGTCATCGTTTGGCAAAGGTTGCCCTGTAAAGGCGTGTAAAAAAGCCTCGCATAATAGTTCACTATTGGTTGCGTGGCGAAGGTTTTTAATTTGGCGACGTGTGCGTTCATTGGTTAAAATTTCCAATACTTTAATTGGAATTGACACCGTTACTTTCTTCACTTGTTCGCTTTTTTTGCCGTGTTCTGCATAGGGGCTGATGTATTCACCGTTCCAGTCTGCCATTTAATACTCCTTATGATTTGTTCGTATTGTAATCAAAAGCGAGGCATATAACAATCTAGACGTCTGGATTTCTAAAGGAAATCGTATTTTATTTTGTATTGTATTTTTAATGAACTCCGTTAAAATGACCTCAATTTATTCCTAAAAGGTAAACTTATGAAATTATCATCATTAAAACAACTTTTTGTTGTACTCGGCGTTGTGGTTTTAACCGCTTGTTCTTCAAGCATTAATCCTGAAACTGGTGTGCGAGATGACCCATTAGAGGGCTTCAACCGTGCAATGTGGAAAGTAAACTACGATTATTTAGATCCTTATGTGTTAAAACCTGTTGCAAAAGGCTGGAAAGACTACGTGCCAAGTCCGGTAAAAACCGGTTTAGTGAATGTAGCAAATAACCTTGATGAACCTGTCAGTTTTGTTAATCGACTATTAGAAGGTGAGGGCAAGAAAGCAATGGTTCACTTCAACCGCTTCTGGATCAACAGTATCTTCGGCTTAGGTGGCTTAATTGACTGGGCGAGCTTAGATGACGGCTTACGCCTGAATAACGGACAGCGTAGCTTAGGTGAAAGTTTAGGGGCAAATGGCGTGCCTTCCGGCTCTTATGTTATGTTACCTGCTTATGGAGCAACAACACCACGTCAAGGCATCGGTAGTGCGGTAGAAACGAGCTATTCTGTGCTGACTTATGTAGGCACACCTTGGTCGGTTGCAAAATATGTGGTGCAGGGTATTGATACCCGCTCTAAATTATTGGAGCAAGATGCATTGTTAAAACAAGCACAAGATCCGTATGTAACCTTCCGTGAAGCCTACTTCCAAAACTTAGAATTTAAAGTAAAAGATGGCAGTGTTGAGCAAAATCAACAAGAGCAACTGTCTGAAGAAGAATTGAAAAATATTGATTAATTGATTAACTATACAAGCGGTTCTTTTTTGCAAAAAATTTGTAAAAAACGACCGCTTGTGCACTTTTAAATAGATGAAAATGAAAAAACATATCCACATTTTAGGTATTTGCGGCACTTTTATGGGCGGTGTCGCAATGATCGCTCGTGAACTTGGTTATAAAGTTATAGGTTCAGACACCAATGTTTACCCACCGATGAGTACCTTTTTAGAATCTCACGGCATTGAAATTATCCCGAATTACGATGTAGCCCAATTGCAGCCGGCTCCTGATTTGGTGGTAATCGGCAATGCGATGAGTCGTGGTAATCCGTGCGTAGAATATGTGTTGGATAACCAACTGAATTACACCTCCGGACCACAATGGTTACACGATCATTTATTAAAAGATAAATGGGTGCTTGCTGTTTCCGGCACGCACGGCAAAACCACTACAACAGGAATGTTAGCGTGGATTTTAGACCAAAACGGCATCGACACAGGCTTTTTAATCGGCGGAGTAGCAGGCAATTTCGGCATTTCTGCCCGTGCAGGCAACAGCAAATTCTTTGTAATTGAAGCGGACGAATACGATTCCGCCTTCTTCGATAAACGATCTAAGTTTGTGCATTACACGCCGAAAACGCTGATTATCAATAATTTGGAATTTGACCACGCTGATATTTTTGATGACCTAAAAGCAATTCAACGCCAATTTCACCACTTAGTCAGAACGATGCCACACAGCGGCTGTATTTTATCGGCAATTGCGGATAAAAACGTACAAGATACGCTCAAAATGGGCAGCTATAGCCAATTACAATTTATTGGCGAACAAAATGAATGGTTTGCTAAGCCATTGAATGCCGATTGTTCACAATTTGAAGTGTTTCATTTAGGTGATAAAAAAGGCGAAGTACATTGGTCGGTTATCGGCAAACACAATATGCACAATGCTCTAATGGCAATTGCAGCTGCTCACCACGCAGGTGTTGGGGTTGAAAAGGCGTGTAACGCATTAGGCTCATTTATTAACGCTAACCGCCGCTTGGAAGTCAAAGGCGAAGTAAACGGCATTACCGTTTATGATGACTTCGCCCACCACCCAACGGCGATTGAAGCTACTATTGATGCCTTACGTGGCAAAGTCGGGCAGAACCAACGTATTTTAGCGGTACTAGAGCCTCGTTCTAATACAATGAAAATGGGCGTGCATAAAGATGAAATTGCCCCAAGCCTACACGATGCTCAAATGGTATTTGTTTATCAGCCCGATATTATTACGTGGAGTGTGAGTGAGATTACCAATGCGTTATCACAACCAGCCTATTGGTCAGAAAATATTGATGATTTAGTGGAACGAGTTGCTAACGAGGCTAAACCAAGCGATCATATTTTAGTGATGAGTAACGGAGCTTTTGGCGGCATTCATCAAAAACTCCTTGCCAAATTAGCGGATAAATAACCTTTACAAGCGGTAAATTTTTCACAAAATTTTACCGCTTGTTTGTATAACTCCTCTATTTTTGTGATCTGCATCGAAAAAATCAAAATCATTTCTGGATATTTATACATATTTTATTGAAAATAGCAGCTAATATTTCCAACAATAAGCAGAATAAAATATGAACGATTTAATTATTTATAATACTGAAGATGGTAAAAGCAATGTAGCCTTGTTAGTGGTTGAAAATGAGGCTTGGCTAACACAAAGTCAGCTCGCAGAACTTTTTGACACCTCTGTTCAAAATATAGCCGAACATATTAAAAATATATTAAAAGACAATGAGTTAGATGAAAATTCAGTTATCAAGGATTATTTGATAACTGCCCAAGATGGTAAAAATTATCAAGTAAAACACTACTCATTGGCAATGATTTTAGCGATAGGTTTTCGTGTGCGTAGCCCAAGAGGGGTGCAATTTAGAAAATGGGCGAATACCACATTACGCTCTTATCTGGATAAAGGCTTTTTGGTGGATACTGAACGGCTAAAAAATCCTCAAGGACGGTTAGATTATTTTGATGAATTGCTCGAGCAAATTCGGGAAATTCGAGCCAGTGAGTTGCGTTTTTATCAAAAAGTACGAGAGCTATTTAAGCTATCTAGCGATTACGATAAAACAGATAAAAATACGCAAATGTTCTTTGCCGAAACACAAAATAAGCTGATTTACGCAATTACTAAACAAACCGCAGCCGAACTTATTTGCCAACGAGCTGATGCCACAAAAGCCAATATGGGTTTAACCGGTTGGAAAGGTAAAATTGTACGTAAAGGCGATATTATTACCGCTAAAAATTACTTAAATAATGACGAATTAGATTCTTTAAATCGTCTAGTGATGATTTTCCTTGAGAGTGCAGAATTAAGGGTGAAAAATAATCAAGATTTAACACTGGGTTTTTGGCGAAGAAATGTAGATATGTTGATTGAGTTTAACGGCTTTCTTGTGTTAGAAAATGGTGGAACGATTACGCATAAACAAATGGAAAGCTTTGTTAGAGAACAATATGAAAAATTTGATACTCAGCGTAAATATCTAAAACAGCAGGAAGCGGAGCTTGAAGATCTTAAAGAACTAGAACAGTTAGAAAAAGGATTAAAACAGTAAAATACAAGCGGTAAATTTTTCATAAAATTTTACCGCTTGTAACCTTATTTCCTATATCTCTCATCAGTCAGCGTATGTAAAAACGCTTCTAATGCCTTAATGGTTTTATCTGCTAAATTATCAGTATCGTTATCTGATAGTTTCACTCTTTGGTTGTATTTCGTTTCTGTTTTTAATCAAAGAACAGTTAGATAGTAAATTTAACTCCTAAAAAATGATTTTTAACTATTTGAATTTATTAATATTTTTATGAACAAAAATAGATATTATCTATCTTTACAATTAATTTACTCTTTTCTAAATTGCTATACAGACAGCCTAATCATTAATCTATATAATGCGTCCCATTTAAGTAGTAATGTTGCAGCTTGAATATTTCACATATAAACCTTATTAGGGATTCTTAATGAATAAAATTTTTAAAATTGTTTTTAACAAAGAAACTGGTGTATTTACCGCAGTGGCTGAATTTGCCAAAGCACAAGGCAAATCATCTTCTTGTACAGTTGGCTCTAAAAGCTCAAGATTTGTTGCACAATCGTTCACTTTAACTGCATTAGCAGCGGGGATGATGCTATCATCATCAGTATGGGCTTACTCATCTCTGAATGGTCGTGTTACAGGTGGAGATGCTGATAAAACGCTTGCTATGATGGATAATGCCGTTGTGCAAGCGAGCGAAGGTATTGCTATTGGTAACGGAGCTATATCTTACTCCAATTCTTCAGGTCAGGCAGCTCAAAACGTAGCTCTTGGGCATCAAGCAAAAGCGATTACAGGTGGTGTAGCTATTGGCTATCAAGCTAATACATTAAATAGCTCCGGGCAAAGAGGCGAGAATCAGCAGTCAGTTGCTATCGGTTATCAAACCGTTGCTTCGGGTGATCAATCAACTGCTTTAGGTGCTCAAGCAAAGGCTGCCGGTAATTCGTCTGTTGCAATTGGTGGTGATGATTTAGACAAAGTAGCTAGTTCTCAACCCCCGGTTTGGAACAATCAAACTCTTACGGCTGAACAAGCTAAAGCTTTTAATAATACGGCTGCTGCTAAAAAATATGAGCAATTGACTGGTGATATTTTAGTACACTTTGAAAATAGTCTTGTGGGTGGAAATCAGGTAACTAGAACGCCAGGTATGCCTAATCGTTACACAGGAACTGAAGCTGGAGAGGGTTCAGTTGCTGTTGGTGTGCAATCTCAAGCTAAGGGAGCGTTGGCAACAGCCTTTGGTACCCGTACTTCAGCTAGCGGTACTGCTTCTGTGGCATTAGGTGTAGGTGCATTAGCTACTAACGATGGTTCATTTGCTGGTGCTGCCGGTGCTCAATCGACAGGAATATCATCTATTGCGTTAGGTACTGGTTCTAAAGCTCAAGGCAATCAATCTATTGCTATGGGTGATGGTGCTATAGCGACAGAAGTAGGTGCTATTGCTCAAGGTTTTTCAGCGAATGCAACTGCTATTTCAGCTATCTCTATCGGTCGTGAAACGAACGCCACTAAAGAAAATGCTGTAGCATTAAGCCGCCTTGCAAATGCAACAGGCGAAGCAGCCAATGCAATTGGTTTCAGATCAGAAGCTCACGGGACTAACTCTGTTGCACTAGGTACTCAGACAGTAGCAACTGCAGGAGCGACAGCAGCTGTGGCTATCGGTGAACAAGCGAATGCAAGCAATACCAAATCGATTGCTATCGGTGCTGCATCGAAAAGTAGTGGTGATAAATCTATCGCTGTGGGCGACTCAGCCAATGCGACTAACACGCACTCATTTGCAATGGGTGGTCAGTCATTATCAACGGGTACAAATGCTGTGGCTGTTGGCTCTAACACTAAAGCAACCGGTAACTTCTCTACTGCCATCTCAAACAATGCTAACGCATCAGCACATCAAGCATTAGCTGTGGGTGTAGATTCTGTATCATCTAAAACTTATGCAACAGCAATCGGTTCTTCTGCTAAAGCAACGGGTACCGGTAGTTATGCGGGTGGTCGTGAAGCCAATGCAACTGCAGATTATGCCATCGCAGTTGGTAACAAGGCATCATCAGCTGCTAATGGTTCTATCGCTATTGGTAATGAATCAAGCGTAATATCAACTGGTACTAACTCTGTTGCATTAGGTTACAAGGCATCAGCGACTCAGCAGAGCAGTACTTCACTAGGGCGTGAAGCAACTACCGCGTCAAACTATAGTACCGCAGTAGGTGCTAATGCAAACGTTGGCGAAAATTTAATTGGTGCGGTGGCATTAGGTACATTCTCTACTGCTCAAGCCGGTGTTAGCACAAATGAAGCAACAGTAAATGGCATTACCTATAGTGGTTTTGCAGGTAATAGTATTCTGCACAGATCTGGCACAGAAAGCTATGTTGTATCGGTGGGTGATGCGAATACAAAACGCCAAATTCAAAATGTCGCAGCAGGTCAAATTACGAACACCTCGACTGATGCAATTAACGGTTCACAGCTTTATATGGTGGCTGATGAAGTTGCGAAATCAAGAGAGAAAGTAACTTCAGATGATAAAACTGTTACGGTAAAAGAATCAAAAGACTCAAGTAGTTCAACTGTATTTGATTTGTCTATCAACAAATCAAAACTACAAGTACGCCAGCCAGCAGATGACTTTGTATATCCAGATGCCGTTGTTGTTGAGGCAGCTACAGGCAAAGTATTTGCTCCGAATGAAGAGCCAGCCCCAACATTCGTAACCGCTGATGTACTGGCTAATACCGTTGCTAACTCAGGCTTTAGAGTAGCAGGTAACGGCACAGCCACCGAAGAAGTCGTGAATCCAGGCGACACCGTAAACTTCGTAGATGGTAATGGCACTACAGCTAATGTAAGCGTTGTAGATGGCAAAAATACCATTAAATATGACATCAATGTTGATGATAAAACTATCACAGTAGGTGATGATGGTAAATTAACTGTAATTAACAATAATGCAGTTGATACTAACGATATCGCAAAAGTTGTTGCTGGCGATAACATTCAAGTAGATGCAAAAACTGAAGGTAATACCACTACATTTACTGTCGCAACTAAGAAAGATTTAGCGGTAGATAGCGTTAAAGCCGGTGATACTACTATCAATAATGATGGCTTAAAAGTTGGTGATGTAACCGTAACTAACTCTCCGATTACGGTAAATGGTAATACTGTTAATAACATTAATGATGCTATTAACCAAACGGCAGAACAAGCATTTAAACCATTAACTTTCGGTGGCGATAAAGGTAACGATGTAACTCGTAAACTGGGCGAAAAAGTAAATGTTAAGGGTGGAGCGACTGGTGAGCTTTCTAGTGGCAATATTGCTGTTGAAGCAGACGGTACAGATACGTTAAACATTAAATTAGCTAAAGAGCTTAAAGATATCAATAGTATCACTATCAATAATGGTCCAACTATTAATAATAATGGTATTAATATGGACGGTGATAAGATCACTAATCTTAAAGATGGTGAAGATGATGGTGATGCAGTAAATGTTAAGCAATTAAAAGAATCTAAAGAAACGGTTATTTCTAAAGATAATTCAATCAAAGTAACTACAGGCAAAAATGCTAATGGTGCAAATGAATTTGACTTATCTGTGAATAAGACTGAGTTAAAAGATGAAAACAACGACGGTAAAGTTGATGCACCTTCAAATGAAGATGGCGACAAATTAGTAGATGCTAAAACAGTTGCTGATGCAATCAACAATTCTGGCTTTAAATTAACAACTTCTGCAAGTGCAGGGGAAGTATCTGGCACAACAGAAGAGTTAATTAACCCGGGCGATATCGTAACGATTGATGCAGGTAACAACATTAAAGTTACCCAAGCTGCAGGTAAAATTACGGTTGAAACTAAAGATAACGTAACTTTCGGTGAGAAAGGTGAAGACGGTAAACCGGGTAAAGACGGTTCTGTTGGTGTAAACGGTAAAGACGGTTCAGCTGTTACCCTTAACGGTAAAGATGGTTCTATCGGCTTAAACGGCAAAGACGGTAAAGATGGTTTAACCTTTAAATCAGAAGCAGGTCCGCAAGGCGTGAATGGTGATAAAGGTGAAAACGGTTTACCTGGTAAAGATGGTTTAACACGTATTGTTTACCAGCCAACAAATCCAGATGGCACACCAAATGGTGATCCAGAACAGGTTGCAACCTTAAACGATGGTTTAATTTTTACTGGTAACAATGAATTGTTAAATCGTCATAAATTAAACACAGTCGTGAAAATTGTGGGCGATGGTGTTAATAAAGCAGCTTCTGATAGCTTCAAATCAGCTGTTGGCAACATTAATGTTAAAGCTGATGAAAACGATACTTTAACCATTCAGTTAAATAAAGATCTGAAAGATATTGATAGCATTACGGTAAATAATGGTCCGACTATCAATGGCGATGGCATCAATATGAATGGCGATACCATTACCAATCTTGGGGATGGTAAAGAAGATGGTGATGCAGTAAATGTTAAGCAAATGAAAGCAAGCCGTACAACGGTAACTTCAAGTGATAACAGCATCAGTGTTGTAGATACTAATAATGGTAAAGGTGATAACTTTGCTTACGACAACAAAGTAAATAATCAAGCGGTTGTTGAGAATGCTCAAACTCCGGTTGTTTATACGAATAAAGATGGCGACAAAGTTTACAAACAACCAGACGGTACATTTAA
>NZ_JBXGGI010000020.1:0-33371 GCF_056854775.1 Mannheimia sp. | reverse complement strand
TTGAGCATACAAATGCAGAAAAGGCAGGCTGAAAAGTCTGCCTTTTCGTTTTATGTTATGTTGTGCGATTTGCAAAATGTAGAGGAAAAAAGACCGCTTGTAGAAAGTAACATTTACAAACGGTTAAATTTTCTGATTTTTTTGCAGAAACAGTTCTATTTTCTCTACCTCTCAATGACTTTCTTCTCGACAGCTTCTCGATAGATCGCTACAATAGCCGTCTATTTGTATATCTTTTATATCCCTAAACCGAGGTTTAAGAATGTCATTTTCAATTGAAACATTAGAAGGCTTACAACGCCGTGTAACTATTAACGTACCAGCTGACAAAATCGAAGCAGCATACAAAGAACAATTAAAAGGCTATGCGAAAAACGCACGCGTAGATGGTTTCCGTAAAGGTAAAGTACCTCATTCAATCATCGAACAACGTTTCGGTATCGCAGCTCGTCAAGATGTATTATCTGATGAAATGCAACGTGCATTTTTTGAAGCAGTAATTGCAGAAAAAATTAATTTAGCCGGTCGCCCGACTTTCACACCAAACAACTACCAACCTGGTCAAGATTTCAGCTTCACTGCAACTTTTGAAGTATTCCCGGAAGTAGAATTAAAAGGTTTCGAAAACATTGAAGTAGAAAAACCGGTTGTTGAAATCGCTGATGCTGATTTAGACAAAATGGTGGATGTGTTACGTAAACAACAAGCAACTTGGACAGAAAGCCAAGAAGCAGCAAAAGCTGAATCACGTGTAACTATTGATTTCGTTGGTTCTGTAGATGGCGAAGAGTTTGAAGGTGGTAAAGCATCTGACTTCGTATTATTTATGGGGCAAGGTCGTATGATCCCAGGCTTTGAAGATGGTATCGTAGGTCGCAAAGCAGGTGAGCAATTTGATATTGATGTAACTTTCCCGGAAGAATATCACGCTGAAAACTTAAAAGGTAAAGCAGCAAAATTTGCAATTACCTTGAAAAAAGTAGAAGAAATGGTATTGCCTGAATTAACAGAAGAGTTTGTGAAAAAATTCGGTAATGCAAAATCAGTTGAAGAATTACGTGCAGAAATCAAGAAAAATATGCAACGTGAGCTGAAAAATGCAGTAACTTCACGCGTTAAAACACAAGTAATCAATGGCTTAATCGCACAAAACGATGTTGAAGTGCCTGCTGCTGCAGTTGAAGAAGAAGTGAACGTGTTACGCCAACAAGCAGTTCAACGTTTCGGTGGTAAACCGGAAATGGCAGCACAATTACCGGCTGAGTTGTTTGAAGCAGAAGCGAAACGTCGTGTTCAAGTAGGTTTATTACTTTCTTCAGTAATCGCATCTAACGAATTGAAAGTAGATGAAAAACGTGTTGAAGATATGATTGCAGATATCGCATCAGCTTACGAACAACCGGCAGAAGTAGTTGCTCACTATGCGAAAAATCGTCAATTAACGGAAAATATTCGTAATGTTGTGTTAGAAGAGCAAGCTGTTGATGCAGTATTAGCGAAAGCGAAAGTAACTGAAAAAGCAATGTCATTTGACGAAGTAATGTCGCAACAAGCTCAATAATTTCCTTAAGGTGGGCTTATGTCCACCTTTTATTGCTTTTACAAGCGGTCAAAAAAGCCGCTTATTTTTCAATTTTAAGGGAATTAAATTATGGAACAGCTTACTTTTGCTCAGCAGTTACAGCAATTTTTCGCAAACCATACTATTATGGTGTTTGCGTGGGTAGCTTTATTTGTTGCAGTAATTTTCAGTTTTTATAAAAACGCAACCCGTAAATATACTATTGTGGATAACGCACAAGCCACTCAGCTTATTAATAAAGAAGACGCTGTGGTGATTGATTTACGTTCGGACGAAGAGTTCCGTGCAGGTCATATTATTGATAGTATTCACGTTTTACCTTCAGAATTAAAAGCAGGCAAAACGCATCAAATTGACAAATATAAAGATCGCCCTGTAATTTTAGTCGATATTAATGGTTTTACTTCAGGCGGTGTTGCTGATGCTATTGCTAAACAAGGTTTTAGCAAGCTTTATGTATTGAAAGAAGGTATTGCAGGCTGGCGTGCAGCAAGCCTACCAACAGTTAAGAAACATAAATAATCTATTTATTAAGGAAATTTTATGTCAGAAGAAAATCAAGTCTCTTCAACAGAAGAAGTTGCTCAAACTCCTTTCGAGCTTCAAATTCAACGTATTTATGTGAAAGATGTTTCATTTGAAGCTCCTAATTTGCCGACTATTTTCCATCAAGAGTGGAAGCCACAATTAGGTTTTGAACTTGATACTGAAACCAAAGAGATTGGCGAAGATTTATACGAAGTAACATTACATATCACAGTTCAAACTACGTTAGAAGATAGTGGTGATGTGGCATTTATTTGTGAGGTAAAACAAGCAGGCGTGTTTACCATTAAAGGCTTAGAAGGTATTCAGCTTGCTCACTGCTTAGCATCGCAATGTCCGAATGTACTTTACCCTTATGCACGTGAGTTAATTTCAAGCCTGGTAAATCGCGGTACATTCCCTGCGTTAAATCTTTCTCCGGTAAATTTTGATGCGTTATTTATGGACTACCTCCAGCGTCAAGAACAAGAAGAGAGTGCAGAGCAGCCATTAGCTAACTAAGCATTTCAGAGAAATAGGTATGCACTGCATACCTATTTTTTTATCTACAAGCGGTTGTTTTTAATGATTTTTTTGCAAATGATTTGAGAAGATATATGAGAGAAGTTTATTCCGCACCAATCGCCGTATTAGGAGCAGGCTCTTACGGTACGGCACTAGCAATTGCCCTTTCTCGCAATGGTCATAAAACCTATTTATGGGGGCATAATCCGGCAAAAATGGCAGAGCTTGCTAAGGCTCGAATGAATCAAGACTTTTTGCCGGATATTGTTTTTCCTGAGGCGTTGGAAGTGGTTTCAGATTTATCAACAGCATTGCAAAATGTTAAAGATTTGCTCATTGTTGTGCCGAGCCACGTATTCTCTGATGTCTTAGTGCAGATTAAGCCTCTTTTATCTAAAGATCATCGTATTATGTGGGCAACTAAAGGGCTTGAGCGAGATACCGGGCGGTTATTGCAAACAGTAACGCAAGAAATTTTGGGAGACTCTTACCCACTAGCGGTGCTTTCTGGTCCAACTTTTGCAAAAGAACTTGCTGCAGGTTTACCAACCGCTATTTCACTTGCCTCTACCGATCCTGTATTTGCTGATGAAATGCAACAACGTATTCACTGTTCAAAGGCTTTTCGTGTTTACCTCAACAATGATATTGTCGGCGTGCAACTAGGCGGAGCAATTAAAAATGTGATTGCGATTGGTGCCGGTATTTCAGATGGAATGGGCTTTGGGGCAAATGCACGCACCGCCTTAATTACTCGTGGGCTTGCTGAAATTAGCCGTTTGGGAGTATCACTCGGGGCTGATCCAAAAACCTTCACCGGAATGGCAGGTTTAGGAGATTTAGTGCTAACCTGCACCGATAACCAATCCCGTAATCGTCGTTTTGGCTTAGCCTTGGGGCAAGGGAAATCGCCTGAAATTGCTATTCAAGAAATCGGGCAAGTCGTAGAAGGTTTTTACAATACGAAAGAAGCCTACTTGCTCGCTCAAAAACAAGGTGTTGAAATGCCGATAGTGGAGCAGATCTACCAAATGTTATTTGAGGGAAAAAATGCTCTAGATGTAGTTAAAACATTATTAGGACGTGAGCGAAAGGGAGAATAATATGCAGCAAAACGAAATTGATCAGATTTGGCAATCTATTAGAGAAGAAGCAAAAGAGCTTGCCAACAGTGAACCAATGCTGGCGAGTTTTTTCCACGCAACCATCTTAAAGCATCATAATTTAGGCGATGCATTAAGCTATATTCTAGCCAATAAGCTAGAAAATCCGATTATGCCAGCTATTGCACTAAAAGAGATTATAGAAGAAGCTTACCGTGCAGAGCCTCAAATTATTGCAAGTGCTGCCTGCGATATTAATGCGGTTCGCACACGAGACCCTGCGGTAGATAAATGGAGTACTCCACTGCTTTATCTAAAAGGTTTTCACGCACTACAAAGCTACCGAGTAACTCATTATCTATGGAATCAAGGCAGAAAAGCCCTCGCGGTTTACTTACAAAACGAAATTTCGGTTGCTTTTGATGTAGATATTCACCCAGCCGCCAAAGTAGGCTGTGGCATTATGTTTGACCACGCAACAGGCATTGTGGTGGGAGAAACTTCAGTGATTGAAAATGATGTCTCTATTCTACAAGGCGTAACACTAGGTGGAACAGGCAAAGAAAATGGCGATCGCCATCCGAAAATCCGAGAAGGGGTGATGATTGGTGCGGGGGCGAAAATTCTCGGCAATATTGAAATCGGACGCTATTCCAAAATCGGGGCAAATTCAGTGGTACTACAACCTGTTCCGGAACACGCTACCGCGGCAGGAGTACCGGCACGCATTATCGGTAAATCCTCAGAACAAAAACCGGCATTTGATATGAACCAATATTTTGAAGATGAGAACAGTGTTACTGGCTACGGTGATGGAATTTAGCGAGCAGCGCTGGGGTCATCTGAATTGAGTGTCATCAAGCCTTGATAAATAAGGATTTTTGTTAATTCAAATTTTATTTGTACTCCTAAATATACTCCTAAAATTCAAAGTGCCTCACTAAATAGATTATTTTGTAATCGGTGATATGTAGCTTATTTTACCTTTGCCATTCTTTTTTCAAAGTTTAGAAAAATAGTTTTGAAAAAAATATCACCATTATCACCAAAAATAGGCTTGAAGTATTGATATATAAGGCTTTGTAGAGTGGTGATGTTTTGGTGAAGTTGGTGATAAATGGTGATTTTAGGTGATGTTTTGGTGAGGTTGTGGCGATAGTGGTGGGGCAAAGTGATAAGCGATAAACAAGTTATTTAAATCGCTTTTAGTGGTGTTGTGGCTAAGGGCAAAAAGCCGTCAATCTTCATCAACGGCTTTTGGGTGGGGGTTGTGGCAGGTGGTTTACTATACTTGAATTAGCACATCTGCACCTATGCCTAGCTTGCTGTGAATTTGGCGGATCATATTTAACGTGAGCGGTCGGGTCTTGTTAAAAATCTCATACACTCGGTTAGGCTTGCCTATAATACCGTCTAAATCTTTAATCTCTAGCCCTTGCTGTTCCATTCTGAATTTAATTGCCTCTATGGGGTCGGGTAGTGCGATATGATGATGTTTGCTCTCATAATTTTCAATGAGGCTAATCATCACATCAAAATAATCTAGCTCATCATCGGTTAGTTCTTCTTCACGGTCAAATAGTGGCTCTATTGCCTTTAGTGCCTGTTTGTAGTCTTGTTCTGTTCTAATCGGTGTAATATTCATTTCTTGCCCCCTATAATTCTATTTCATCTGCATTGATACGGTCATATTCTGCGTGAGTGCCTATAAATTTGATATAAACCGCACCTAATCTAAATGCCACCGCCACAATTAGTCTGTGGTCGTTGCCTTTGATATTAAATACCACTCGCCTATTTTTGAGGATGCTCGCATTTTTATATTGTGCCTTAATATCGTGAGCCGTTAGCCAATTTGCCTTCTTCACCTCCGCCACCCACGCTTTCAAAGGTTGCTCGGTTTCGGGGTGCTTGATGTAGTAGTCTATTAATGTTGAAGTTGAGATGATTCTCATAATTTCCTCTGCTTGCGATAAGTTATATTTTAATCCCGTTTTGGGATTAGGCAAGTGATATTTCTAATAGGCAATAAAAAGCCTAGCATATTTCAGCTAGGCTTATGATATGGCGGTAGGGCTAACCGTCTCGCCATTCGTCCATAGTGCTTTGGTAGTCTTTATAAGAGATGTTTAACGTTTTATTTCCTGTTTTCATTACTTCAATAATCTGTGCTTGTTCTCCGCTTGCTTTTAGGGCTTCAGGGAATGCCCTTTTAAAGTGTTGGAGTGATAACGGCTTTTGTCCGATACAATCACAAAAGAATAGATAGGCTTTATAGAGTGCTTTACTTTCATTTAGTGATGTTCTCGTTGAACCCCATCGCATAGAGATTGGCTTGCTATTGTCTATCTTGAAATGTGTAGCAAAACTGATTAAGTGATTACTCTCTCGTTGCATTTCTATCGCTTCGCCTTGCTTTTGGTGTGATAGCAATGCTTCTCTTGCCTGTTCGGGGTTTGGGAAAGTGTTTAGCAAGCGGTGAATAATACCGTAAATTTCCCCTTTGACCTTTTCAATGAAATCATCATCACGTACATCATCAGGAATTTTACGCCCAAAGTAGAAAGTAACCTTGCGTCTTAAGTGTCCGCTGTTTTGGTTGCCGTCTCTGCTATCCGTAAACGTGATAACGTTGTTTGTAGCGTACATAAAAATGATTTTAGGGTAGTAGTCTATGCCTTGTTTGTATAGCAATCTAACGCCGACTGCTTCGCCTCCTGTTGCTCGTTTCAATCCATCTGCATTTCCGCAGTAGTATGGCTGTTCAGGTGATAGCACAAGCGATTTACCGATAATCTTTGCTAACTCGGTTTGTTCATCAAATCCGCCGATATCAAGAATAGTGGTATTGCCTCGCCCATTAATCACTTTGGCGATTTCACCAAAGATTGATTTACCTGCACCGGCTACACCCACTACCTCAAAATAGAGTTGCCATTTATGGCGGTTAGTTAAGACTGCGTATAACGCCCCTAATAGGGCTTCTCGCTTGTTTGAGTTGCCATTAGAGGCAAAGTCTAACCATTGCTCAAAGTACGGTGTATCGGTGCTATTTGGGTTTATTTCGTAGTCCTCAACCTCTCGTAAATAATCCTCTTTTGTGATGGCGGTAAATTCTCCTGTATGCTTGTTTAGCTTACCATTCGCAAACCCGATTATATCGGGCGAACCGTCAGGCATTTGGGGGATTTTACGCTCTACCAGTTTAGCTAGGCTTGTAATTTTTCGGTCTGAAAAATCAATATCCGCTTCTTCAAAAAATGCCATTATCTGCCGTTCAAGCATTTCATTATCGAGTGCTTGCCAGTAAATGCCGTTGTAAAGGTAGTTTATGCCTAACTTAGTGTCTCGGGCTAGTGGTTGTGGTTGCCATTTCAGAAAGGCGTGTAATAGCTCCTTTTGTGTTGGGTTATCGGATATGCTTATATCGCTTTCCGCTTTCACTCTTCCGCCATCTTTCCCCTTTTCCACACGCAATCGGGCGATATACTCGCTCGCATTTTCTTCAAGCTGTAGGGCCTCATCATAGAATACTACCGTTTCAGCCGTGGAGTATTTGGCGAGGTTTTGGCAGATAGCCGATTTCTCGGCTTCTGTGAGTGTTCCTGCTCGATAGATTGAGGTTGTTCCTACCTCTACCGCCAACTTCAAGCGGTCGATTTCTCGCAATTCTTTACCACCTAGAATGATAGGTTGATAGTCGCTTTCTGATTTCGTCCACTCTAGCACGGTTTGCTTTTTGGTTTTATCCCACGCATTGCTACCGGCTATGATGTAGGCTTCGTATGGTTTGCCTTTCGGTTGCTTGTTTACGTTCGGGGCGTTCTTGAGTTTAGTCATTCTTGCCCTCCTTGCCGCCACACCCTAAAAAGGCTTTCCGGTTATGTGTATGTAGCCGTTCAGCCGTGTCTTTGGCATTTTCTATAAGGGTTTGAGCAGTCCATAGCATACCGCTAACAACATCATTACTTACTGAAAACTCGTTATTCTCGCCTAAATCAACGCTTAAGTAGTTAATAACGGCTTCTACCTGTAACAGGTGTTGATCTAACTCATTAACAAGGTCTAAGTAGTCTGTTTTGTCTGAGTTACGC
The DNA here is from genome assembly GCF_056854775.1 of Mannheimia sp. NCBI lineage: Bacteria > Pseudomonadati > Pseudomonadota > Gammaproteobacteria > Pasteurellales > Pasteurellaceae > Mannheimia > Mannheimia sp. Next base: position 25,542 of record NZ_JBXGGI010000020.1, on the reverse strand, counting down.
ATACATCACCCCCTGCTGTTCGTTCTCTCTGTCAATATCAATGATGATTTGCTTGTAAAGCTCGGTTTCATCGAATTTCACTACACTAAATAAAAAATCAGGGTAAATGGCTGCGTAGTGCTGTTTTGCTTCTTCCATTGCAACATAAAAGCGAGAGCCAGTAGCTAAAATGATTTCAGGTGTGCCAATGCCTTTGCGTGCCACTAGCGTGTAGTCAGTCGGATCAATCTTTCCAATCTCTCCGCCAAAAGGGCTGAATTTTAGAAATTGCTTTGCGTGCTTTTTGGTTCTACAAAAGCATTGCACCGTAGGAAAAGCATAGCCATCACCTAAATCAAGGTTAGCAGTAACGATATACATCTCAAGGTAATTACGCATCTTTGCCCCCTGTTAAGTCTTGAATTTCGCTAACAGTTTCAGCAAGAGATTTTGAAACAAGGTCTAGACTGCCTTGAAACTCGCCATCTCCAACATCTCCAATGCTTACCTTGCTTAGTAGAGTGAGTATTGAAACAGTATCCCATAGCTTGCCGATAGCTTCATTTAAATTTGGCTTAGGTTTAGACATATTGCACCCCCTCCGCCATAGTTGAAACAGAAAGTACGGCAAATAAACGGCTGATTTTAGCTTGTGCTTGTTCTACGCTATCGGCTTTAACTTTTAGCGTATAGTGTGGAAATGATGTAAAAGGTTTTTGGGTTTTGCGTAGGTCTAAACGGCTTACGGCTTTGAATAGATAAATCATCGCTGATAGCTCCAAGTATAAATTTTGAGGGGCTACCGCTAAACTTCTGAGGGTTTGGGCGGTAACGTGTAACGGGCTCAGAAACTGCGATACTTGGAACACAGCAAAGGGCGAACCTTTCCCATTACACGCTACCATAGAGAGAAATTCACTCTCCCCAAATTTGGGGAAATGGTTTTCTTTAGGTGTGCGTGTGCCACGAACAAAAAAAGCACGGTTAAAAGGCGTGCTACTGTCCGCCAAGTATAAATCGTTCGAGTTCTGAGGCTCGGCAGCCGATTTTGCGACTGCGAGGGCATAATAGCCTAAAATGGAGGATTTTAGCAACTTGCTAATAGGTGAAAGATTTTCATCTTTATTGCTTAAAAGATGAATTTCATTGCGTGAGCAGATTTTAGATGCACCTATGGCGGTGTATGGTGTAGAATTGTAGTCAGTCATTGACTTACTCCGTTTTAGTAAGTGGATGATTAGAGCCTCTGCTAGTGCTGGTAACACTTCAGAGGCTTGCTTATTTGTAAATGTGTGCGTATTATGTATTGACACATAAATAATATAAAATGGAGAAAATAAGGTGTCAATACACAATGATAAAAAATCCTCCCGTAGAGGTAATCCGCCATTCCAATTTAGATTAGATCCGGAATTACGCAAGGCGATAGAATTAGCTGTTGAGCAAGACGGAGATGGGAATATATCAGCTTGGATTAAGCGGCTGATTAGGAAAGAGCTATCCTCTCGTGGCATAGAGCCTAAAGGGTAGTCTTTAAAGTTAATTGAAAAATTTTCATTATTTATTAAATTATAATGAACAAAATCACTATTTATTCTATAATCTGTTTCATAAGTTTTCATTTTCGATACCTTGTTTTACCCCTAGTTGTGTATGGCTAGGGGTTTTTGTTTGACTGAATTAGTAAAAGTTTGCCTGTTTTGGATAAAATCGACAGAATAAAAGTCAACTTTTATCAGGGATCGTTTTTTAAGTTATTGCTTTCTAACCATTCCGCCATTAGTGAACCTTTTCTAAATTTCGGCAAGTATTCGCCTCTTGCCTTGCGTGCTTTGACTAGCTGTTTCAGCCGATTAAATACCCTGTAATCATTCATCATTTCGCTTGCCCTTGCTCGCATTGAATGCGGTTTCATTGAGCCGGTATTCACTGCTTGATAGGCTTTTAGAATGTTGCCGCATTTCAGGTAAGCTATACAAAAGGCTTCTTGTTTTTCGGTTAAGGTTTCCGTTCTTATTTTTGGCATTGTGATTTCCTCTGTAATGTTTCCCCTAGAATTTCGGGAATTCCCTACTTTTTAGGGAATATTGCTACACATCAAAACGGTTTAAAATCTGCTGTGCTTGTTCGTTTGTGATAGCGATTTCTCCTCTTAGCCCTGCCTTATGATTTAGCCAGTCAATCACCTTTTGGGCTATGTGGCGGTCGGGAAGTTGGTAACGTGTGTAATATTTGCCGTTATCCGATATTGTGTTGTTATGCCATAGCTTTAACCCTGTTTCATTCTCAAATTGGCTGATATAGGTTCTTGGGCTAACAATGAAATGCTTAAACGTGCATTCGAGTTCAGACGTGCCATTCTCATTTAAAGCAACCTCTAACATCACTTTTTCGCCGTTGGTTTGTGTATGGTGTTTCTTCATTTTCCTGCCTTAATGTAGTGTTTAGTCCGCTTGTTTAATCGGCTTGTAGGGTGTCGGCTCAAATTCGCCTTTGTCCACGTTGGCAACGTGTAAAGCCGTGTCTTCAAGCTGTTTGATTAAATACTTAGCTCCATTTCTGAACGCTTTAAATTGCGTGTTTTGGTCGCTTGTTAGCGTGCTGGTTGCTTTCAATTCTGTTAATAGCACTAAGCCCATTTTCAATCGGTCGGCTAGTTCGGTGCATTCTTCCGCCAGCACTTTTTTGAAGTGATAGCAGTCGGGGAAATCGTGCTTACAACGCTCAACCGCAATTTTATTCAAGGCAAAAAGGCGGTTGGTTTGTGGGTAGGTTTTAAAGTTTGGTTTTAGGGTTTTCATTATGTTTATCCTGTTATCTGTGGCTCGGGTTCATCTGTAAAAATAATATTGATTTTTGATGGTAGCTCTCGCAAATCGGCTTTTACCTCGTGAAGCTGTTTATCAAACCCTAGAATTTTTGCTTTACCCATTGTCGCTTGTGCCATTGCAGCCGGGTTCTCTTTGGCTTTAGCCAGTGTTCTAGCTTCTTCAAGCTCTCTTAAAAGGTCATCAACGGTTAAATTATGGCGTTGTTTGTGTTCATTTTGTAACTCATCAACCCTTGATCTAATCTTGATCTTATCCAATTCTTTTTTAGCTAATCTATTAACACTCTCATTTGCCATTTTTGAACAATCATAACTCTTCCTATAGGCCTCGCTCGCATTGCCGGTTTCAATATAGGTAAGGCAAAAAGCCTCTTGTTTTGGTGTGAGTTCTGTCATTCTTTCCCCTCCTCCATTCGTTTTTCAGCAAAGATATAATCAACTTCTTTTCGAGAGTCTTTACTCATCATCACCTTAGTGATTTCATTGCCGTGCCGGTCAATAAATGGATTTGTTCGCTGTGGGTAGGGGAGTTTGTCGATTTCGCTCAATAAGTCATCATTCACTAATAAAGGCGTTGCCGTTAGTTGTTGATGATAGGCAATAACCGCTAGGGCTTCTAAAAAGCCTGTTGCCCCTGCCATTTCAATATTGATATGATCTTCAAGGTCAAGAGAAAGCACGCCAATAAAAAATGGGTTGCCGTTATCGTGGTGAAGTCGCTCAATGCGGATATGCGGAAAATCTAAAAAGCTCAATGTTGCTTTGATAGGCTCATTCATTAGGGCAGTAATACCCGGTAAATTTAATTCGTGCTTTAAGGTGTTTTTTGTTTTCATTTTGTTTAATTCTCCATTCAGTCCGCCACTTTTCGCAGTTGGGCGAGTTGTTTTCTTAAAATACCTAGTGTGATTAAATCGTTTTCTATTGGCATTACCTCGTATTGCTTCTCTAGTGCCTCTATTCGCTTGCCTAGCATTGTTAAAAGCTCGGGCAATGGGTAAGGCTCATTATCTGAATACAGGCTTAAAAACGTGAATAATGGCGTTTTATTGCCTTTGTTGTTTTCTAGATAATGGCGAATAGCTAACCGCATTAAAACGGGGTTTTGTTTTGCTATAATGCACCGCATTATTTGCCTCGTTACTTCTGATTAAATTTAACTGCTAACATCTCAGCGAGCTTGCTCTTGCGTTGCTGATAATCGGATATTCCCATATCAAGCAACAAACTATCGGCTTGCTCTAGATATTCCAGTTTGAGCAACTGCTCGATATTAAGAGCGTTTCTTGTATCGCCTATGATGTTGTGAGCCTGTCGCCAGTGATGAACATTCATACCTAGTAACACTTCCATCAGCATTTTTGCTTCATTGGTGTAGTGGAATTTGCTTGTTGCTTTACCTGCTCTTTTTCTCGCTTGTTCAAGTGCGTTACACATTCGCTTGAATGGGGTTTTTACTGCTTCTCGGTCTTTATGCCATTGTTGGCGGTATTGAATAACATCATTGGGGGCAAGTTGTGATAGTCGTTCTTCGCATTGAATAAAGTATCTTCTAGCTAATTTCCCTTGCTCGTTTCGCTCTAACATAGCTAATTCTTTAGCCATTGATACGGTCAGCAAATACTCATTGCGTTTACTTGCACCTCTAACGCCTTGTTTACGATTCATAATTTTATGAAACGTAAAATAATCCTTATTTTTCTCAAAGAACCCTGCTTCAATCGCTTTTACAATCCAGTCCGCAAAGTGCTGTTTGCTTTCTAAGAATTGCCATAATTGGCGACCATCAACTAATTGCTTGATTTCTCCTTGATGTTGTTGCGTAACAATCGGTAAGAATTCGGTTAATTGAGTGGCTGAATAATTTTCTGCTGTCATTGGCAACCTCCCTATACTGTTCTGCTATTCGCTAGTGATTGAATAAAGGCGTTGATTTCGCTCTCTAAATAGCCCACTGAATTTGCCCCTAGTTGGATTTTCTTCGGGAAGTCTGGGCGGTAGCGTTTCGATTTCGGGTTCTGCCAGTCTTGGAAAGTGGTTTTGCCTACACCTAACTTTTGGCGAGCGGTTAATGGGCGGATAATGCGTACATCATCAGCTAAGTGTGTGATAGTGCTTTCGGTCATTGATATTCCCCTATGCTGTTAAATTGAAATGCTTAAACCGTGAAAGGGTTTAGGCGGTTGCGGTAGGGATTTTAAGAAATGAAAAGTTGTTCAGGGGAAGAGTGAACTATTGAACAGTGTTCATTGAACAAATGAACTGTTGTTGAACGGTTTAAATAAAAAAACCCGCCATAATTAGCGGATTTTGATTAGTGTTGTCCTAAATATTTCTTGATTGTATTTTTAGATGGGATTGCCTCGTGTGGATATTTATGACTTAGCATTGTATGAAGTTCACTATAGGTTGGTATTTTACCGTCTTTCATAAACTCACTTTTTTGGATAATTAGCTCAATAAAATGGGCTAATTTATCTTGATCAGTTTTAGGTGGTATTGTTCCTTCATATTCTTTGATTTCGCTTGTTTGTAATGATTGTGTTTGGTTACTTTTTGTATTCTCTAATGAGTTATGAAAATTAATACGTTCAATAAACTTGCTATTTTGTATTTTAATTTCAGTTATTAAATCGGCTAGTTGTCTAGATTGTACAAGTAAAGAACTCTTGAGGAGCTCGATTTTGTTCTCAAAGAAAATAGTACTTGGTGGATATGTGTCAGATGAAAAATTTACTACTTCGGAATTTTCCTTATCAATAATTCCTATTGCTTGAAAAATAACTGTGTCATCCAAAAATAAACTTTCAGTTATGATGATTTTATATATTCCTTTAGCATAAAATTCACCATTAATACACTCCATTACGGAGTCATCACTTGAATAAATAGTATATTCAACGCTATTATTATCTTGTATTCCATCTAAGCGAGTGAGTGAGGAATTAATTTTTAATTCACTGCTATATGTTTGAAATTGATTGTTATCTACATATTTAACTCTTATTGCCAGCTCAATTCGTTCGTCTAATGCGAGATCAATAATATCGTTTTCTGTTACTTGATTTTCATCGAATAAATTAAAATGCTTATTGATAAATTTAGCACACTCGTTAAGTGTTAGCCAATGCTTAAAAAACATAAAACGCCCCTTTGCGTAGCCCTTTGTTGTAAGAGCGTGGAAAGAGAAATAAAGGGCTTTCTCCTTTCGTTTTGGTAGCTACTCCGCCACTATCCACGCCAATTTGAATAAATCCGTATAGTTACGGATTGAACTTGATAGGCTGTATTTTGCCAATTATTCAGATAAATTACAAATGATAAACTGTACTTTATTACAGTGATTTAAAATAGGCTAAGGGTAGGTTTTTGAACGTTATAAAAAAGAGCATTCAAGCGGTCATTTTTTATTGGAGTTTTGCGAAAATGTGTACCGATTACGCACCGTTGGCGGATACATATCAGGGTAATTCCGGGAGCAGTACGCGCGCGAGGCTCAAATAAAAAGCCGCCAATCATCAGATCAACGGCTCATTTTTAAAGTCGGGCAATTTGTTCAAATACCTGTGGTGATTGTTCCACTAATCGCAAAAGGATAGTTGCCTGTGGGTTTGGGGTGCTTTTACCTCATCAGCTGAAATCTGGAACGGTTCAGGGCGTTCTAGCGTTTCAGTGCGTAGTGTTCGCTTGCCCTCTAAATGCTCCTTAACTTCGGTTAGGCTTGCCATTAAGTCATCGTAAAAGCTCATTGTTACCCTTAAAAATTTTTAACCTGCGGAATAAGCACTAAATTGAAAGCCCCTAAAATCTTTTGAATGGTGTCAAATCGTGGCTTGCTACCTTTGGCTAGGGTTTTATATAGACTTTCACGACCTAGCCCTGTTTGCTTCGCAAGTTCCGCCATTCCTCTAGCTCTTGCTATATCGTTTAAGGCTTCTAGAAATTCGTCTTGATCGCCCTCTTTTAATACTTCGGCTAAATAGGCTTGAATAGTTTCCTCGTCTGTTAGAAATTCCGCTACATCAAAAGGGCGTAAGCCGTGTTTATCTGCCATTTCTTCGTTAATTTGTACTGCTTCCATTACTGCCCTCTTAAATTTGCCTATAAAAGTATCCTATTAGATACACATTATCAAGCCTTACCCTCAATTTAGGTGATATTTTGGTGAAGTTGGTGATATTTAGGTGATGTTTTTTTGAAAATATCACCACACCTAAAACCTTGATATATAAGGCTTTATCTTGATTTAGGTGATAAAGGTGATATTTTTTCTAAAAGTTTGGTTGTAAAAATATATATAGAAGAACGGCAATAAAAAAGCCGTCAGGCGATAACCTAACGGCATTACAAGCGGTCATATTTTGCGTAAAATTTACTAAGTTTTACTAAGCTACTTTTAAATGATACTGTGGCAAGCTACCTTGTGAACATTCCTCTACAAAATCCGCCCATACTTGGAGCAGTTTAAAACGTTGTTCTAGGCGTTCGCCCCTGTCATAAGCCGCCTTTACTCTGTCGCTGTTTATATGAGATAGAGCCACTTCGATTAAATCACTGTTATATCCTTTCTCATTGAGATAAGTAGAGGCAATAGACCGCAAGCCGTGAGCTACTAATTTGCCTTTGTAGCCCATTCGTTTGATCGCACCGTTAGCGGTTTGCGTATTGACGTGCGTTTGTGGGTTCTTCACACTGGGGAATAAATACACCTTACCGCCACTTAGTTTCTTAATTTCTCGCAAGAGGGCGATTGTTTGCCGTGATAATGTGATTTTATGCTCAATCCCTCGTTTCATATTTTCCGCCGGTATCGTCCACAGTTTCGCACGTTCGTCTATATCCGCCCATTTCGCCTTAGCCGCTTCGTTAGGGCGTGTCATTGTGAGTAACTGCCACAGAATTAAATAGCGTGTCTGTAGATGAATTTGGGCGTTCTGTAGCGTGTATAAGAACTCGCCTAAATCTTCAGGCTTGATTGTCTTAAAATGCTCTACCGTTGGGCTGTCGAACTCTTTCGCAATGTTGGCGGTGGGGTTAGCCGGTATCATTTCACGGTGGACCGCAAACGTCATTATCTCGTTATGCTTTTGAATTGTCCGTTTTAACTTCTCTAGCTTGCCCTCGTCTTGATAGCGTTTAAAGGCTTTAATCGCCATCGGTGCGGTTATGTGCGTGATAGGTATTTTCCCAAAGTGGGGGAGTAGGTTATTTTTGATTAAGGAGATTACATCTTTTTGATAATTGTCTGAAAAGTTTTTCTTTACCTTGCGATGTTCGAACCACGCCCACGCCACATTCTCATAAATGTTATTAAGCTCATTTGTTTTAGCTTGTTCTTGTTGTTGGCGATAGGTTTGAGGATCGATATTCTGAGCTAGTAACGCTCTATATTCCTCTCGAATTTCCCTCGCCTGTGCTAAAGACACATCAGGATAAGCCCCAATACTCAAATCATTACGCTTTTTAGTGAATGGTCTCTCATATCTAAACCGCCAAAGTTTGGAATTTTGAGTAATAACCAGCAATAAGCCGTTGCCATCTCTCAATGGGCTATCTTCGGGCTTCGCTTTTCTTATCTGTGTGTCATTCAAAGGTATGATTTTTCTCGCCATAGTAAGCCTTTAGGAGTATAAGAACCAACGTTTAGGAGTATGGATTTTGTTTAGGAGTATAAAACTAAAAGCGATAAAGCCTTATCTAGTCAGGCTTTAACGTGATTTTAGGAGTACGAAAATTTATAAGTGTTTGCTCGTACTCCTAAATATACTCCTAAAATCTTCGGATTTGATTGTATCGTATAGGTACGCAACGGACAATAAAAAAGCCTTGAAGTATTGATTTTCAAGGCTTTTTAGGTCTCTATAGAACGCTATAGGTTTATAATTTGGTGGAGCTGGGGGGATTTGAACCCCCGTCCGAAATTTCTCTACCTTCAGTACTACACGTTTAGTCTAGTCTTTAATTTCGCTTATCCACAGCGGACAGACACGCAATGAATAAACTAGCTTTATTGAATTTAGTGTTTCGATCCTAAAGCGGCGGCGTCCACACGATCTCGTTTTGGATGACTTATCTGAACCCTCGTCTTACGAGCGGAAGCTGAGGAGATAAGGCTAAACGCAGGTTATTAAGCTGCTAAAGCGTATTGTTCGTCGTTTGCGACTATTTTTTTGCGGTTTGTTTACGAGGCCTACCGCACCTCGACGTGCACCTTGGGCTTCGCCAATCCCGTCGAATCCAAAATCAGCCCCAAAAGTTAGGTAATTCTAGCGGAAAGCGGTCAGATTTGCAAAAAGTTTTGCAGATACTTAGCCATTATAAAATTTAAAAAGAAAAAACTACTTTTACTTGGAACTCAACTTTTTTATTTACCTCTAATAAAAGATTTAGCATAACACTGCTATAATGTTGAAATTGGCATAGGGATTGAGACAGATAGAATGAAAAAATTTGATGAAAGTGAGATTGAAGAGGCAGAAATTATAGATGCTGAGCTGATTGATGCTGATGAAATAGAAGAAGATGAAATCTCAACAGTAGAAGCGATGCATCCTGCGTTGGTGTCTGCCTCTATGCCTGTGCCGCAAGGCAATTTGGATAGTTATATCCGAATGGCGAATCAATATCCGATTCTCACCGCCGAGCAAGAAAAAGAGCTTGCCGAGCGTTATTATTACGATGAAGACGTTGAGGCGGCAAAGCAACTGATTCTCTCGCATATGCGTTTTGTGATTCACATCGCGCGTGGCTATCTCGGCTATGGCTTGCCATTGGCGGATTTAATCCAAGAGGGCAATATCGGTTTGATGAAAGCGGTAAAACGTTTTGACCCGAATGTCGGCGTGCGTTTGGTGTCCTTTGCGGTGCATTGGGTAAAGGCGGAAATCCACGAATATGTACTGAAAAATTGGCGAATTGTGAAAGTCGCCACCACCAAAGCGCAACGTAAACTGTTCTTTAATCTACGAAAAAATAAAAATCGCTTAGCGTGGTTTAACGAAGAAGAGATCAAAAAAGTTGCCGATGATTTAGGCGTAACGGTGGAAGAAGTGCGAGAAATGGAATCTCGTATGACCGGGCAAGATCTCGGCTTTGATTTGCCTGCCGGCGAAGATGATGAAGATACTTACGCTCCGTCAATGTATATTGAGGATAGCAGCTCCAATTTTGCCGATGATTTGGAAGATGAGCAACACAGCGGACAAGCCACCGCACAGCTTGCTTATGCCTTAGCCACGCTGGACGAACGCAGCCAAGATATTATCAAAACCCGCTGGTTAGATGATAACAAAGCAACCTTACAAGATCTTGCCGACAAATACGCCATTTCGGCAGAACGTGTTCGCCAGTTGGAAAATGCAGCATTGAAAAAAATTAAAGATGCCATTTCATTAGACGATTAATTAAAGCCCTACAAGCGGTGATTTTTTTACTCGCTACGCTCGCACTTCGTGCCGTCGGCAGAGCCGACGTTCAAACGCAAGCGTTTGTGCAAAATTTTACGCAAATTTCACCGCTTGTATTTATTTACCCGAACCAAATTTTATGATGAAACACGAGGATATGATGATTAATATTACCGACAAACAAATCGACCCAACTTTTTACCAACGTGCGGACGGCTTTATCAATATCGCCAACGCCCATTTACAAAACATTGCCCCAACTCAAGTGAGCAATGCAATGCTGTTTGCCTGTGCTCGATTTAACGCCTATGTTGCCGCCAGCAAAGCAGAATATAAGCAACAACTTGCCGATTCCAGAGAAGAGGTGATTAATTATTTTGTTGAACAATACAAAGAAATGCTGACCGCCAATTTAGACGAATACATCCACCATTTCGAGCGTTATATTGAAGGGAAAAAGGCGGATTAATTTTAAGGTGAAGCCTGCTTAACAAAATCACTTAACACTTGATTAATGCGGCTTTGCCAGCCCTTTCCCGAGGCTCGAAAAGCCTCAAGCACGGTTTTATCGAGCCGTAATGACACCAATTCTTTTTGTGAGCCGACCGGTCTGCCTCGTTTTTTGATAGCGGTTTCAAATTCCGCTTGAGTCACCGGGCGATCATCTTCATCCACACCATCCCAAACAAAATCCTGATTTTTAGGAATAGACTCAATGGCGGAGAGTAATTGCTTTTTGGTTAATGGTTTATTCGTCAAAGTAGTTTTGTAGGTATTCATAATATGCTTCTCTTTCCGCTTTAGAGGCTTTGCGAAAGCTGATTAAGCGAATGTGATCTTCTCGTTCGGTATGGGCAAGGGATAACACCAGTAATCGACCAAATGAATACGCAAAAGATTGTATCCTAAGTTCATTATTACGAATGGTTTCAACATCAAGCCGGTAAGGTGAAGATAACACTTCATCGGCATCAGCAAAATCTAATCCGTGTTTTGCCAAATTGATTTGGCGTTTGGTTTCGTCCCAAGTGTAGATTTTCATTATTATTGTATATACATAAAATAAGTTCAACCAATATTTAATGCAATTTAGCAAGGTTGAATGAGAAAATCAGATGGAAAAGTGATATTTTCGATGTAGATCGAAAAATGAAATAGAGAGGATTGATTTTTTGATAAGAAGAGAATAGGGGAAAATTCCCCTATTATTATGGAAAGGTTTAATTACTGAGCCATTTTCTCCGCAATTTTTAAAAAACCATCAGAGGTTTTAAAAATCTCGCTAAAGCCTTGGGCTTCTAAAATTTTGTCCGACACTTCACGGAATGCCCCCTCGCCACCGGCTTTTTCTAACACCCAATCCGCTTGGGCTTTGATATAATCGTGGGCGTTGCGGGGGGCGATAGCTAATCCGCATACCTCAAAGGCGGGCAAATCTAAGGTATCATCCCCGATGTAGGCAGTTTGTTCCGGCGTAACGCCCGCTTTTTCCATCAGTTCAAAACAGGCGGAACGTTTTTCCATTTTGCCGAGTAGAGCTAAATCAATTTTCAACACCTCTAAGCGTTTGCGAAGTAGTTCGGTATCGCCTCCTGAAAGCACCGCCACTTTGATGCCACAGGTTTGGAGCATTTTCACCCCTAAGCCATCGTGAACGTGAAAGCGTTTCATTACCTCGCCTTGGTCGGTATAGTACATTCCGCCATCGGTTAATACGCCGTCCACATCGGTAATCACTAATTTAATCTTGGTTAGGTCTAACATTTTTCTGCCTCAAATATGGTATGATTTCGCCATTATAACGTTTTTACCTCTTTTACCAAAGGAACCGAAATGTCGATTTCAGCGAATTTATCGCACATTCACCAACAAATTCAGCAAATTTCTAAGCAATATCAACGAGATAACGTGCGATTGTTAGCCGTCTCCAAAACCAAACCGGTTGAGGCAATTCAAGCAGCGATTGAGGCAGGGCAGCGTGCCTTTGGCGAAAATTATGTGCAGGAAGCGGTCGAAAAAATCGAATTTTTTGCAAATCGCCCTGAATTGGAATGGCATTTTATCGGCCCGTTGCAATCGAATAAAACCAAATTGGTAGCAACGCATTTTGATTGGATTCAAACAGTGGATAGGCTCAAAATCGCCGAGCGGTTAAATGAGCAACGCCCAGTAGATAAAGCTCCGCTCAATGTGCTGATTCAAATTAACATCAGCGATGAAGAATCGAAATCGGGCATTGAACCAGACGAAATGCTGCCGCTCGCTCAAGCCATTTCGCAACTTCCAAACTTAAAATTGCGTGGCCTAATGGCAATTCCAAAGCCTGAAAGCGAACCGGAACAACAAAAAATCGCTCTTCGCAAAATGCAGCAACTTTTTAACCGCTTGCAGGCAGAATTTGACGGCATCGATACCCTTTCAATGGGAATGTCGGACGATATGGCGGCGGCGATTGAGTGTGGTTCGACAATGGTACGAATCGGTACGGCGATTTTTGGGGCGAGGGCATAGTTTGGTTCAAGCGGTGGAATTCGCAAAAAACTTTGCAAATTCCACCGCTTGTTTTGTAGCCAATGGCGGAAAAAATCTGTATAATCACGCCTCCTAATTTCTTGACTCTCGCCAGTTTTGATGGGCGAGAGTTTTTATTTTGACCTAACTTAAAGATATTACAATGCAAAATGTAGATATTTCAAAATTGCGTAACATCGCAATTATTGCTCACGTTGACCACGGTAAAACGACCTTGGTTGATAAACTTTTACAACAATCAGGCACTTTTGGTGATACTCGTGGTGACGTGGATGAGCGTGTAATGGACTCTAACGATCTTGAAAAAGAGCGTGGTATTACCATTCTTGCGAAAAACACGGCGATTAACTGGAACGGTTATCACATCAATATCGTAGATACCCCGGGGCACGCCGACTTCGGTGGCGAAGTAGAGCGTGTGCTTTCAATGGTGGATTCTGTGCTTTTAGTGGTGGATGCTTTTGATGGCCCGATGCCGCAAACCCGTTTCGTAACGCAAAAAGCGTTCGCTCACGGTTTAAAACCAATTGTGGTTATCAACAAAGTTGACCGCCCGGGTGCTCGCCCTGATTGGGTGGTGGATCAGGTGTTCGACTTATTCGTGAACTTAGGTGCTACCGATGAGCAGTTAGATTTCCCGATTATCTACGCATCAGCCTTAAACGGTGTTGCCGGCTTAGAACACGAAGAGTTGGCGGCAGATATGACCCCGCTTTACGAAGCGATTGTTAAACACGTTCAGCCGCCACAAGTGGAATTAGATGCACCGTTCCAAATGCAGATTTCACAATTAGACTACAACAACTATGTGGGCGTTATTGGTATCGGTCGTATCAAACGTGGTTCGGTAAAACCTAACCAAGCGGTCACGGTTGTGGATAGTGAAGGCAAAACTCGTCAAGGCCGTATCGGCCAAGTGTTAGGCCACTTAGGTTTACAACGTTTTGAAGCAGCAGAAGCTTTTGCAGGTGATATTATCGCTATCACAGGTTTAGGCGAATTAAATATTTCAGATACCATTTGTGATATTAATGCGGTGGAGGCTTTACCTGCATTATCTGTTGATGAGCCAACGGTAACAATGTTCTTCTGCGTAAACACCTCGCCATTCTGCGGTCAAGAAGGTAAATTTGTAACATCTCGCCAAATTCTTGAGCGTTTAACCAAAGAATTAGTCCACAACGTGGCATTACGTGTGGAAGAAACCCCGAACCCGGATGAATTCCGTGTGTCAGGTCGTGGTGAATTACATTTATCGGTATTAATCGAAAATATGCGTCGTGAAGGTTACGAATTAGCGGTATCTCGCCCGAAAGTAATCTACAAAGAAGAAAACGGTAAAAAACAAGAGCCGTTTGAGCAAGTAACCATCGACATCGAAGAACAACACCAAGGTTCTGTGATGGAAGCTCTTGGTATGCGTAAAGGCGAAGTGCGTGATATGATTCCGGACGGCAAAGGTCGTACCCGTTTAGAGTATGTGATCCCAAGCCGTGGTTTAATCGGTTTCCGTAACGAATTTATGACGATGACCTCAGGTACAGGTTTACTTTACTCAACATTCAGCCACTACGATGACGTGAAACCGGGCGAAATCGGTCAGAGTAAAAACGGTGTGTTAATTTCTAACGCAACCGGTAAAGCCCTTGCTTACGCATTATTCGGATTACAAGAGCGTGGTAAATTAATGATCGACCACGGTGTAGATGTATATGAAGGCCAAATTATCGGTATTCACAGCCGTTCAAACGACTTAACTGTAAACTGCTTACAAGGTAAAAAATTAACCAACGTTCGTGCATCAGGCAAAGACGATGCGATTGTTTTAACCACACCGGTACGTTTCACCTTAGAGCAAGCATTAGAGTTTATTGATGACGATGAATTAGTGGAAGTAACACCGCAATCCATCCGTATCCGTAAACGCTTATTAACGGAAAACGACCGTAAACGTGCAAGCCGTACAACAACGAGTACAAGCACACAATAATAATGAAAAAGAGCGACTTAGGTCGCTCTTTTGTTTTTGAATTTCATTATAAATATAACGCCATTATCACCGCATTTTCTTTCCCACCGTCAGGTGTCGGGTAGTAATTTCTCCGCACGGTAACTTCGTTGAAACCGAGTGAATCATAGAGTTTTTGTGCTGCTTGGTTGGATTCTCTCACTTCTAGCCAGAGGGTTGCGACACCCCGTTTTTGCAGTTGCAAAATTAATTCGGAAAGTAACCGCTTACCAAAGCCTTTTCCTTGAAAATTAGGAGCAACGGCGATATTAAACAGCGTTGCCTCATCTAACACCACTTGGCTGATGGCAAAAGCGACAATTTCTCCGTTTTCCACCAGCTTTAAATTCAGATATTTTTCGCCTTGATTATTCAGCAAAGTGCCTTTTGACCACGGTACTAAATGGGCTTTTTGCTCAATCTCAAATAATCGCTCAAAATCGGCTTGTTGAATTTCTTCAATCACGATCTTTCCTCAAATGATTAGAATAAGTTTCCATTTGCTGCCAAAGTTGGCGTTTGTGCTTAGAATTTGTGAGATCTTGCCACGAATGATTTTGCCAAGCGGTCGAATTTGCAAATTTTTTTGCCATTTTAACCGCTTGTTCTTCGGCTTGAATCAGCCAAATAATCGGTGAATGGGTAAATACCAACCGTTGCGATTGCTCGGCATTCAGCCATTGATAGTGGGATTTTTGTAGCCCTAACGCTAGCAGAATATCTGAAAACAGACGGCTAGTTTGGTAGTCTTCCTCACATACCACAATCAATTTCACATTATCATTTAAGCGAATTTGGGCATCGCCTTTCAGCACCTGCGGTTTGGTTAAAACCCATTGCGAAATACCCATTTCATTTAACAGCAAATCACGCCTATTCATCTTAAACCTCATAAAATTTACGGCATAGTACCAAAACTCAGCCAAATCAGGAAATTTTTTGCAAAAATCAGCAGGTTTTGCAAGATTTATCCGCCTAAATTCGGTATATTCAACGCAAATTTTTTAGAAAAGGCGAGAAAAAATGCTCTCATTAGAAAGCGAAGTGCTTGAACGCCATTTGGCGTTATTTGAACATAAATCGGTATTATTATTTGGCGATGTGCGAGATGATTTCGCCCAACAGCTAAAAACGGCGAAAAATGTAGCGGTATTCAGTAGCTATTTTGATTACGCCCGCCACAGCTCCAATGTGCAATTTGGCTTGGAGTGTGATCTTAAAGCAGACTTAGCGGTATTTTACTGGACGAAGAACAAACAAGAGTGCCAATTCCAATTAATTCAATGGCTCTCGCAATGTCAAGTCGGGCAAGAAATGTTGATTATCGGCGAAAATCGAGCTGGTGTGCGTTCGGTGGAAAAATTGCTCGAACCCTTTGGCAATATCGCCAAAATTGATTCTGCCCGCCGTTGTGGTTTGTATCATTTTGAGCTACAAACCGTGCCGAATTTTGATTGCAAAAAATTCTGGAAATCTTACCGCTTGCAAGCATTAGATATTTTCACATTGCCAGCTGTGTTTAGCTCGGCAGAGTTGGACAACGGCACAAAATTATTGCTTTCCACCTTCAGCAAAGAAGACCGTTTAAAAGGCAAACTGCTCGATTTAGGCTGTGGAGCAGGGGTAATTGGGGCAACGCTGAAACAGCAATTCCCAAAAATCAAACTCACAATGAGCGATATTCACGCAATGGCGATTGAATCTAGCCGCCGCACTTTGTCGGAAAATCAGTTAGAGGGGGAAGTGTTGGCAAGCGACGTGTTCTCGCATATTTCAGACCGCTTTGATTTTATTGTGTCGAACCCCCCGTTCCACGATGGGGTGGATACCGCTTACCGTGCGGTGGAAGAGCTGATTTTCCAAGCGAAGAACCACCTGACCAAAGGGGGAGAATTGCGTATTGTCGCCAATGCCTTTTTACCTTATCCGGATTTGCTCGATAAAGCCTTCGGCAAACACGAGGTGTTAGCTAAATCCACCAAATTTAAGGTGTATTCGGCAAGAGCCTAAGAAATCAGATGAGCGGAAAAAATGCAAAATCCGTATAAAAAACACTTGCTATTTAGCATGTCTTAGCGTAAATTCATTTCAACTGTTTTGGAGAAACACAATGAATTTTAACTGCACTTCACATCACCACCACCATTTAACCTGATATCTTTCGGGCATTTGGTGTGTGCGGAAGATAAATCTTCCGAGCAAGTGTAGCAGTCAATAAATAATCTCTCGGAAGACCACTTTCGAGAGATTTTTTTATAGCTAGAATTTAGGGGTAACCATGAAAAACCCGATTGAAATTTACCAAAGCCAAGATGGTACAACGAACATTGAAGTTCAATTTAATCAAGATACGGTTTGGCTTAATTTGCAACAAATGGCTGATATTTTCGGGCGAGATAAATCTGTGATTTCCCGACATTTACGTAATATCTATCAAGAAGGGGAACTTAACCGTGAGGCAACTGTTGCAAAAAATGCAACAGTTCAAATTGAAGGTGGTAGAGAGGTACTTCGTCAGGTGGAATTTTACAACCTTGATGCCATTATTTCTGTTGGTTATCGAGTTAATTCCAAAGAAGGAACTCAATTCCGTATTTGGGCAACCGCTCGTTTAAAGGATTATCTTGTGAAAGGTTATGCCTTGAATGAACGTCGTTTGCAGGAAAAAGGGATTGAATTTGAGCAGGTTATCGGCTTGTTGAGCCAAACGTTAGCCAATCAGGCATTGGTGACGGCAGACGGGCAAGCGGTGCTGAACGTAGTGCAGGATTACGCACGCAGTTGGAGTTTGCTCCAAGCTTATGATGAGCAAAGTTTGCAAGCCAATCCGCATAAACAATTAGAGATGATTTCTCTTGAAATGGAACAAGTATGGTCGGCGATTTCACAACTAAAGCAAACCTTGATTGACAAAGGCGAAGCGACAGAATTATTCGGCAACCCACGTAATGACGGATTAGCTTCGGCGGTAGCAACGATTGAACAAGGATTCGGCGATGAACTGTTTTACCCGAATGTTGCCAGCCGTGCGGCGAATTTGCTCTATTTTGTGATTAAAAACCACCCACTCACGGATGGCAATAAACGCACAGGCGCGTTCTTGTTTTTATGGTATTTACGCCTGAATCAGCATTTGCTCGCCAAGCCTGTAGAGCAACTGATTAATGACAATACTTTAGTTGCTTTGGCGTTGCTAGTGGCGGAAAGTCTGCCCGAACAAAAAGAGTTGATGATTAAATTAATTGAGCATTTTATTTTATTAAAAGAATAACAGGAAAATATATGAGCATTAATATTTTGCCGTTAGCATTCCAAAATCTCACAGAGTGGAGATTATTATGGCAAGGCTATTTAGATTTTTATCAAGTGAATTTATCGGATGATATTATTCAATCAACTTGGCAGAAGGTTTCAAATAGTGATAATGTTAAAGGATTTGGGGCATTTATTGACAATAAAATGATCGGTTTTGTACATGTTGTTATTCATCCAAATACTTGGAATTTAACAGAGTGTTGTTATTTAGAGGATTTATTTGTTTTACCTGAATATCGAAATCAAGGAATAGGCAAAAAATTGATTGAATATATTTACCAATATGCAAAAGAACATAAATATAATCGTGTTTATTGGGTTACAGATAAAAATAATCACCAAGCACAACAACTTTATAATAAATTGGCTAATGATAGCGGTGTTATTCAATATCGTAAAAATTTCTAAATCAATTATAAATTAACAGGAACACAATATGACAATCTCACAACTTTCCCGAAAAAATATTCAAGCCCTCACGCCCTACCAATCCGCTCGCCGATTGGGTGGCAATGGCGATGTGTGGCTGAACGCCAATGAATATGCGGTGTCGCCGAACTTTGATTTAACCGACCGCACCTTTAACCGCTATCCTGAGCCACAGCCACAAGCTGTGATTGAAGGCTACGCCCGTTACGCAGGCGTCTCGCACGAAAACGTGCTGGTTTCCCGTGGTGGCGATGAGAGCATTGAGCTGATTATTCGTGCCTTTTGCGAGCCTAGCGATAGCATTCTTTACTGCCCGCCGACCTACGGAATGTACGCCGTGAGTGCCGACACTTGCGGTATTGCCGCCAAAACCGTGCCACTGGCCGCCGATTTTCAGCTTGATTTACCACAAATCCAAGCCCATTTGGACGGTGTGAAAGTGGTATTTGTATGCAGTCCAAATAACCCGACAGGCAATCTGATCAAGCGGTCGGATTTGCTCGAACTTTTACAAATCACAGCAGGCAAAGCGATTGTGGTGGTAGATGAGGCTTATATTGAGTTCTGCCCTGAGGCGAGCCTTGTTAATGAGCTTAAAAACTTCCCACATCTGGCGATTATCCGCACCCTTTCCAAAGCCTTTGCCTTAGCAGGCTTACGTTGTGGCTTTACCTTGGCGAATGCTGAGTTGATTGGCGTGTTGCAAAAAGTCATCGCCCCGTATCCGCTGCCTGTGCCGGTTTCCGATATCGCCGTCCAAGCCCTTTCCCCACAAGGCATTGAGCAAATGCGTGAGCGAGTGGCGGAAGTGATTGCCCTGCGTGCCGAATTGCAAAAAAATCTCGAAAACTTACCGCTTGTCGAAAAAGTTTTTGAGAGCGAGGCAAACTATCTGCTATTCAAATGCCAAGACGGGCAGAAAGTGTTTAAAGCACTTTGGGAGCAGGGGATTATTCTTCGTGACCAGCACAAAGCGTTAGGGCTGGCGGATTGTATTCGGATAACCGTTGGCGCCAAGGAGGAGAATTTGAGAGTAGTTGAGGCGATTAAAGCACTGAGTCAATAAGGGGTGAAAGTGAGCTACACCAGAAATCTCTACCATATTATTTTTCGAACTAAACAAGGCATACCTGCGATTACGGTTGAACACGAAGAAATTCTTTATCGTTACATTTGGGGCTTTGTGAAACAGCGGAATTCAGTGCTGTATCGAGTAAATGGAATGCCAGATCATATTCATTTGTTTGTAGATTTGCATCCAACCGTTGCAGTTGCTGAATTTGTTCAGCAGCTAAAAAATGGCTCACACTTATTATTGGAAAAACATAAAGCAGAATTTCCACTTTTTGTCGCGTGGTCAAAAGGCTATTGTGCTTTGACTTATAGCGAAAGGGAAAAAGCCAAAATTATTAACTACATTAAAAATCAAAAAATACACCATCAATCTCACTGTTTTGTCGATGAAATGAAGTTTTTATTGCAAGATTCAGGGATAGAGGTTGATGAGCAATATTTTGAGCGACATTTATAGCCTAGCACGGCATAGCCGTACTAGGTTCGGCATAAGTCAGTCCCTTTGGGACTGAATACAGAGAGGCAAAGCCTCTCACTGATGATTAACCCCATACGCTTTGGCGTATGGGGGAGTAATGGATAAGATAAATACACAGGAGAACCCAATGCAACCAACCCTTTTCATCGACCGTGACGGCACGTTAATTGACGAACCAAAAACCGATTTCCAAATCGACAGCTTAGAAAAACTCAAATTTGAGCCGAACGTGATTCCTGCCTTACTCAAACTCAAAAGCAAATACCGCTTTGTGATGGTGTCGAACCAAGACGGCTTAGGTACGAGTTCGTTCCCGCAGGCAGATTTTGATAAGCCGCACAATGCGATGATGGCATTGTTCAACTCGCAAGGCATTGAATTTGATGATGTGTTGATTTGTCCGCACAAGCCGGAAGACGGCTGCGACTGCCGCAAACCGCATACCAAATTACTGCAAAAATACATTGACCGCCAACTGTTCGAACCTGCCAACAGCTTTGTGATTGGCGATCGTGCCACCGATGTACAACTGGCGGAAAACTTGGGTATTCGTGCCTTGCAATATCACCCTGAAAAGCTGAATTGGGATTTAATCACTGAAAAATTGCTCGGAGAAGCCGTGACCAATATCGGCGAGCGTACGCCACGTTATGCTGAAGTCGTGCGTAAAACAAAAGAAACCGACATCAAAGTGCAAGTGTGGCTGGACGAAACCGGCACAAATGAAATCAGCACGGGCGTGGGCTTTTTCGACCATATGCTCGACCAAATCGCCACCCATGGCGGTTTTAGAATGAACATCACCACCAAAGGCGACCTTTGGATTGACGAACATCACACGGTCGAAGACACCGCCCTCGCCCTCGGCACAGCGTTAAAACAAGCCATCGGCGATAAGCGTGGCATCGCCCGTTTCGGCTTTGTACTGCCGATGGACGAATGTAAAGCGGAATGTACGATGGATTTATCGGGCAGACCGTTTATCAAATTTAAAGCCGATTTCAAACGTGACAAAGTAGGCGATTTCAGCACCGAATTGACCGAACACTTCTTCCAATCTATCGCTTTCACGCTACTCGCCACGCTCCACATCAAAGCAAAAGGCGACAACGACCACCACAAAATCGAAAGCTTGTTCAAAGTCTTCGGCAGAACGCTCAGACAGTGCATCCGCATTGAAGGGAATGAGTTGCCGAGTAGTAAGGGGGTTTTATAATCAGCGTAGGGGCGGGTTTTAACCCGCCCGAAAGTGCGGTCAATTTTTGCAAAGTTTTTAAGGATTTTGACCGCTTGTGAGTGAAAGGAGTTTTAATGTCAGATATTCATATGCTAGATAGGGCAATTAGAGAGCCAAAGAGAGATAGGTCATTAGTAAGTTTTAATATTGAAAAGAATGGGAAGAGATATCATATTGGTACAGGTTTTTTATATACATTAGATAATTATAATTTTTTAGTTACAGCAAACCATGTAATTCAAGAGTCATTAAATACAAATGATAAGGTTTATGTGGTATTTCAAATAAATAAATCAGGAGGGTATTTAAAGTGTCCTATAACTAATTTGAAATTTTTTCAATTTGAAAGTTATGATCTTGCATTCTGTTTGTTGCTTCCTGAATTACTATTCTCGTATATTCCCACTGGGATGTCTTGCTCTATAGTTCCATTTACATATAGAGATAATGTGGATAAGCTAGAAGATGCAGTTATTGAAAATAATATGCTTTTATTTGGTTACACTGCTACAGAAAATACAGTTAGTCTAAAACGTCAAGAATACTCTTTTTCTTGGAGAACATTGCTTACTAAGAAAAAAGAAATAAAAAGTGCCAAGGTAAATATTGTTGATCCTATTTTTGTGGAGTTTGCAAAAAATGAAACGATAGATCTTGATGAAAGTCTTTCAATTGAAGAGATGAAAGTTTCTGGTAATTTTCCTGAATTAAAAGGAATGAGTGGTGGACCATGTTTGCAACCTAAAATTAAGAATGAAATGCTTATCATAGACAATGTGTGTGGAGTAATAGTAGAGAAGCTAAAAAAAGCCCCATTTAATGAAAAAGTTATAGTTATAGCACCAATTTACCCGGTAATAGACAAAATAAAAGAAGTGGTGAAAGATTTAAAATCGTTTCCTAAAAATATCCACAATTATGTAAGTAGTTAAAAATGACCAACCTAACCATCATCGACACAGGCTGTGCCAACCTGTCTTCGGTCAAATTTGCTTTTGACCGTCTTGGCATTCAGGCTGAGATCTCCCGTGATCTCAACAAAATCCAATCCGCCGATAAACTGCTGCTTCCCGGAGTGGGAACAGCAATTGCAGCGATGAAAAACCTGCACGATCGCAACCTGATTGAAACGATCCAAAACGCTACCCAGCCAATGCTCGGCATCTGCTTGGGTATGCAGCTGATGACCGAATTTTCTAGTGAAGGCGAGGTGGCAACGCTTGGCTTAATGAGCGGTAAAACCGAGCTGTTGCCAAATACAGGCTTACCGTTGCCGCATATGGGCTGGAATAGAGTGCAGTACCAAGCCGACCACCCGTTATTCCACGGTATTGAGCAAGGCAGCCATTTCTATTTTGTGCATAGCTATGCTGTTCGCCCAAACGCTCACACCATCGCCACTTGCGATTACGGTGTGCCGTTTTCAGCAGCGATTGCCAATCAAAACTTCTACGGCGTACAGTTCCACCCTGAACGTTCAGGAGCGGCAGGGGCGAAGTTGCTATGGAATTTTGTGGAGAATGTCTAACTTCCCCTCGCCCGCTTGCGGGAGAGGGAGGAGCAAATCAAAGATTTGCGGAGGGAGAGGGGAAACTCTAAGGGTAAATATGCGAAAAACAGAAACCCCAAATTTGCGACAAAATGCTAAAACTTTACGTTCTAATATGACTGATGCGGAACGAGTTTTATGGTATCACTTACGAGCAAAACGTTTTTGTGGCGTAAAATTTTATCGACAAAAGATTATAGGAAACTATATTGCTGATTTTCTCTCTTTCAATCCTAAATTAATTATTGAATTAGACGGTTCGCAACATGCTGAACAAATGGAATATGATCGTATTCGTACGGAATATTTAGAAAAACAAGAATTTACCGTTGTCCGTTTTTGGAATGATGAGGTATTGCGGAATATCAATATGGTTTTAGAGGTTATTTATCGCCATATCCCCTCTCCCTCCGAAAATCCTACGGATTTTCTCCACCCTCTCCCGCAAGCGGGCGAGGGGAATATATAACAGGAAACATAATGAAACACTCTCAAATTATCCCCGCCCTAGATCTCATCAACGGGCAAGTGGTGCGATTGCACCAAGGCGATTATGCCAAACAGACCACCTATACGGACGACCCCGTCGCCCAGTTTGCTGACTATGTGGCACAGGGGGCAAAACAGCTACATTTGGTGGATTTGACAGGTGCAAAAAATCCTGCCGAACGCCAAACCGCCCTAATCGGCAAAATCATCTCGGCAATCGACTGCCCAATCCAAGTGGGTGGCGGTATTCGCACCGAGCAAGATGTGGCGGATTTATTGGCTGTTGGAGCAAGCCGTGTGGTAATCGGCTCGACAGCCGTCAAAGAACGAGCAACGGTCAAAGGTTGGTTTGATAAATACGGTGCGGATAAATTTGTATTGGCATTAGATGTCAATATCGATGACAACGGCAATAAAATCATCGCGATTAGCGGTTGGCAAGAGGCGAGTGGCGTGTCGCTTGAAGAGCTAATTGAGGATTATCAAACTGTCGGTTTGCAACACGTTTTATGCACCGATATTTCAAAAGATGGTACGCTATCAGGCTCAAATGTCGAGCTGTACCGTGAAATCTGTGCTAAATATCCAGAAATCGACTTTCAATCCTCAGGCGGTATCGGCTCGCTTGACGATATTGCCGCCCTAAAAGGCACAGGCGTGGCGGGCGTGATTGTGGGGCGTGCGTTGTTAGAAGGAAAATTTAATGTAGCGGAGGCGATCGAATGTTGGCAAAACGGATAATTCCTTGTTTAGATGTGCGTGACGGACAAGTCGTCAAAGGCGTGCAATTTCGCAATCACGAAATCATCGGCGACATCGTACCGCTTGCTCAGCGTTATGCTCAAGAAGGGGCAGATGAATTGGTGTTTTATGACATCACCGCATCATCAGACGGTCGCACAGTGGATAAAAGCTGGGTGGAGCGAGTGGCTCAGGTGATTGATATTCCGTTTTGCGTGGCGGGTGGGATTAAGACGATTGCCGATGCCGAAGCGATTTTTGCTTTTGGGGCGGACAAAATCTCCATTAACTCGCCTGCCCTTGCCGATCCTGATTTGATCAGCCGACTTGCCGACCGTTTTGGCGTGCAGGCGATTGTCGTTGGCATTGACAGTTGGTTTGAGGCAGAAACCGGCAAATACTGGGTCAATCAATACACAGGCGATGAAAAACGCACTCGCCAAACCAACTGGCAACTCATTGACTGGGTGCAAGAAGTCCAAAAACGAGGCGCAGGCGAAATCGTGCTCAATATGATGAACCAAGACGGCGTACGAAACGGCTACGACTTAGTACAGCTCAAAAAAGTGCGTGAAGTTTGCCAAGCGCCACTCATCGCCTCAGGCGGAGCAGGCGAAATGGTGCATTTCCGTGATGCCTTTATTGACGCACAAGTCGATGGGGCATTGGCGGCGAGTGTGTTTCATAAGCAAATTATCAATATTGGTGAGTTAAAGGCATATTTGGCGGCTGAAGGGATAGAAATCCGTAAATAATCGTAGGGGAGGGTTAAAACCCGCCCCTACGCAAATTCTACAAGCGGTCAAAAAAAGGAATAAAAAATGCAAAACATTGATTGGCAAAAAGTCGATAACCTTCTCCCCGTTATCGTCCAAAACGCCCAAACCTGCGAAGTGTTAATGCTTGGCTATATGAACCAAGAGGCATTAGAAAAAACACTCAACGAAAAACGAGTGACTTTCTACTCTCGCACTAAGCAGCGTTTATGGACAAAGGGCGAAACGTCGGGGCATTTTTTAAATGTGGTGGATATGAGCTTGGATTGCGATAATGATACCTTGCTCATTCTTGCTAACCCCATCGGTGAAACCTGCCACACGGGAGCAGAGAGTTGTTTTCATCAATTTGAACAACAGCAGCCGGATTGGATCTTTTTCTCTAAATTAGAACGAATGATCGCCGAGCGTAAAAATGCCGATCCGGAAAGTTCTTACACGGCAAAACTCTACGCCAAAGGCACGCCAAAAATCGCCCAAAAAGTCGGTGAAGAAGCGGTGGAAAGCGTGATCGCAGCAATGAAAAATGATCGGGAAGAGTTGGTGTCGGAAGTGGCGGATTTGGCGTATCACTTAACCGTGTTGCTGCACAATGCCGATTTGTCTTGGGCGGACGTGAATGCTAAATTAAAGGAACGGCATAAAGGGATTGGTTTGCACCCTGAAGGTTCGAATAAATAAAATACAAGCGGTCAAATT
>NZ_JBXGGI010000019.1:0-37832 GCF_056854775.1 Mannheimia sp. | reverse complement strand
TAATGCGGAAATATAGGTTGTTTGTTTAATTAAATAGGAGAAAAAATATGTTAGAAGTATTAGTGACAGCAGTGGCTTATAAAGCAGGCAAAGAGCTTGCGAAAAAGCTAATGGACTAATGTCCACGGCGGGTGGAAGCCGTTAATTCCACAGGTTATTTGGAGTTAATTAAGGAGGACAATATGTGGTATATCGCAGCAGCTGCTTTTGTAGCAGGGGTAGCGGACGCAATCCGCGAGAGCTAAGAGATTAGCCGCGAGGGGCTGGCGAAATAGCCCCATTTTTATGGTATGGGAAGGAAATAATATGTTAGATAGAGTATTAAATATTGCTTTAAGTGTGTCCGATATTATTGCTTTGGTAGCACTTGTTATTCATTTGTTGAGCTAAAGGGAGATAAAAATGTTTGATTTATTGGGATTACAGTTTAAAAATAAAAAAGTAGAGTGCTGGATGAAAATGGGAGTAGTAGCTTTAAATTTAGTATGTGCTTGGCATTGGCTTAGCTAGAGGGAATAAAAAGGAGAAATATGTTAGGGGATGTTGTAGAAGAGATTCTAGCGGATATTCTTACTCAATTAGAGTGGGAATAATCCCTAATTATTCGCAAAAACACGGATTTATGTTAAAATTCGTTTTGTTTTTGATTGTACAAACAAGGATTTTTGATGAAAATTTCATCAAGTCAACAGTTAAATCCACGAAGTTGGACAACTCTTGGGAAGGCTTATTTTAACTTATTGAATGATAAGCAAATTTTAGGTCGTTGCAGTCGAAAGACACAGCCCTGTTTCAAAGGGATTAAGACGTTTATTTACCTAAACCGGCTTTTGCAGCAAGTTCTGTCGAAAGACACAGCCCTGTTTCAAAGGGATTAAGACTCGAGTACGTGTAGCTATTGTCGGCAGTTTAATCGTCGAAAGACACAGCCCTGTTTCAAAGGGATTAAGACTTGATAAATCTCTTCAAATTCCGTCAATGTAATTGGTCGAAAGACACAGCCCTGTTTCAAAGGGATTAAGACCTAAGCTCGATACACTCACGGATCAGAGATACAGGGTCGAAAGACACAGCCCTGTTTCAAAGGGATTAAGACTCTTTACCCATTACTTGATAAGTATTTCTAGCCATTAGTCGAAAGACACAGCCCTGTTTCAAAGGGATTAAGACTCAATCAAGCCATCAGGTCTTTTTGCCCAACCAAGTCGAAAGACACAGCCCTGTTTCAAAGGGATTAAGACTGTTATCGTAATTTTCACTTTGCAATGCACGGAAAAGTCGAAAGACACAGCCCTGTTTCAAAGGGATTAAGACTCTTTCTGGGTTATTATCAACGTTATCAATAGTAGTCGAAAGACACAGCCCTGTTTCAAAGGGATTAAGACGTTAAATCAACTTCATTATTGTTGCTAAATTCAAGTCGAAAGACACAGCCCTGTTTCAAAGGGATTAAGACCGATGGACCCATTTAGCATTAACAATCTCATTGTTAGTCGAAAGACACAGCCCTGTTTCAAAGGGATTAAGACTGATTGTCGTCGACGAACAGGAATTCGCATTCGTCGAAAGATATAGCCCTGTTTCAAAGGGATTAAGACTGCATTTTGCGATCAATCGCAGATAATACAGGGTCGAAAGATATAGCCCTGTTTCAAAGGGATTAAGACTCTTTTCTTGTCTGCAACAGTTCATAAATTCTAAGTCGAAAGACACAGCCCTGTTTCAAAGGGATTAAGACGGTATAAGATTATTCAGTACCTGTACCAATAATATTGTTTTGAAGAAAATGAAATTAATTATTTTGGGCTGTAAGCGGTTAATTTCGTCTAAAAATTTACAAATTTGTAAATTTCTTCTGCCACTATTGCTAGGTTTATAATACATATATCAAATCGCATTATGAAATGTGGTGTATGAACATACGCCATAATTTGAATGTTGTTGTATGAGTATGATTGCAACTTTGAAAGAAGGAGGGGTAATGAATACTCAGCGTGATCGTTATTTAGTTGCCTATGATATAGCTGATCATAAGCGGCTTTATAGAGTGCATAAAAAGGTGGAGGCTTATGCAATTGGTGGGCAAAAATCTTTTTATGAATGTTGGTTGAGCAATCACGAACTCATTCGTTTTCAGCAGGAAATTGGTGAACTCATCAATAAAGTTGAGGATCGTATAGTGATTTTTCAAATTTATTCTGATACTGAACCGATGTTATTTGGTAAAGCCTTTCTACAATCTACTCAACCTTTTCTTTTGGTTTAATAGGAGGAGCTATGTCTAGCTTATATATTGACCGCAAAGGTGCCAGCCTAAAATTATCCGGCGATGCTTTAATTTGTTATGAAAACAATGAACGTATTGGCACAATTCCTTTAGCACCTATTGAAAGAATTTATCTGAAAGGAGATGTTACTCTTCAAGCCTCACTACTGGCAAAACTAGGGGAGAGGAATATAGGTGTAATTTGTCTCTCCAGCCGCAAAAATATACCTACTTTATTTGTTTCCCAGCCACATAATGATGCGGAACGTCGGCTTGCTCAATATGAGCTTGCGAATAATGAAGAGTTTTGCTTAGCCCTTGCTCAGAAACTTATACAGTTGAAATTACTTATTCAGAAAAATTGGCTGTGGCAGGCCTCGAATGCCAGATTAGATAAAAAAGTATTGTTAGTGCCTAAGGCGGAAGAACTAGATGGATTGATTGGTAAAATAAAGGAGCAATCATCATTACCTTCATTACGTGGCATTGAGGGACGGGCAGCAAGTGTTTACTTTACCGCATTAAGCCAATATTTACCGCCTTCATTGAAATTTGACGGTAGAAACCGTCGCCCACCACGTGATCCTTTTAATGCGGTATTATCGCTGATTTATACATTGTTGCACAGTGAAGCTGTTCTTGCTTCTTATGGTACCGGCTTAGACCCTTATATCGGTTTTTATCATTCGTTAGATTATGGACGAGAATCACTAGCCTGTGATTTGATTGAGCCGCTACGTCCTTTGGTTGATAATTGGCTATTGGGCTGTTTTCGCAGTGAAATATTACGTGTAGAACATTTTTCTATTACCGAGGAAGGCTGTTTTCTAGGAAAAGCAGGACGAGTGCATTTTTATCAAGCCTATGAGAAACAGGTTGCAAATTGGCGAAAAATACTCACAGAAAATTGTTTTGATTTAGTGAAAATTTTTAAAGAATGTCGAAATGGAAACACCCCCCAAAGACGAGAAAAGGATATTGCCGAGTTAGAAAAGCCAAACTGGAATGTTTTATTAGAAAGCTATTATTTTAATCAACGCACGATGTTAGCGGATTGGGTATTTAATTTTTAGGAGGGTAATATGCAATATCTGATTGGTTATGATATTAGTGATCCCAAACGACTACAAAAGATTTATAAACGTATGACGGCTTATGCAACCCCTATTCAATATAGTGTTTTTTTATTGGATGGTAGCATAAAAGAGCTAAAAGCATGTTTAAATGAAGTTTTAGATGTATTTAATAAAAAGCAAGATGATTTGAGGATTTATCCCTTACAAAAAGGAGCAAAACAGTGGCATTTAGGTAAACCGATTTTACCGGAAGGAATTATTTGGACTGCTTTGCCAATAAATACTATTGGGATAGCTAAATGAGTGTGCGAAAATATCGTAAAAGGTTTTACAAGCGGTCTTTTTATTGCCGTTTTTTGCAAAAATAGTTGAGCAGGCGAGGGCTGAAATTTGTTAAAATGCGACCTAAAAATAACGAATAAAAAATTAGAGGAATCAATGTTTGTAATCGGTCAGCGTTGGCTAAGTGAATCGGAAAATAATTTAGGCTTAGGTATTGTGAAAGCGGTGGATCATCGCACTGTTACCATTAATTTCCCCGCAGCGGAAGAAGAGCGAGTGTATGCTATTTCTGTTGCCCCTTTAACCCGTGTGCAGTTTCAAGCAGGCGATAGAATTAATAGCCTTGAAGGTTGGCAGCTTGATATTGTAGATGTAGTTGAAAATCAAGGTGTTGCGATTTATTTGGGAAAAAGGGTCGATAATGGAGAAGAGGCTGTTTTGCCTGAAATGCAACTCGATCACAAAATTAGCTTTAGCAAGCCACAGGATAGACTTTTCTCGGCACAAATTGATCGTAGTGATCGATTTGCGTTACGTTTTCGTGCGTTAGAGCATCAACAAGCTCAGTATCAATCGCCTTTGAGAGGCTTGCGTGGTATTCGAGCCAGCCTAATTCCCCATCAATTACACATTGCTAAAGAAGTTGGGCAGCGTTTATCGCCGCGTGTTTTACTTGCTGATGAAGTGGGTTTAGGAAAAACCATTGAAGCGGGAATGATTTTACAACAGCAGCTTTTTAGTGGCAGAGTAGAGCGTGTGCTGGTGCTCGTGCCGGAAAGCCTGCAACATCAATGGCTGGTGGAAATGCTCCGCCGTTTTAATCTGAAATTTTCGCTATTTGATGAAGAACGTTGTAGTGATTTTGATAAGGAAGATGAAAACGGTGAGAATGCCAGCGAGAATCCATTTGAAAGTGAATCTTTAGTGATTACTTCACTGAACTGGTTGGAAACCGCACCACAGCGAGCAAAACAGGTGCTTGATGCCGGGTGGGATTTGATGATTGTTGATGAAGCTCATCATTTAGAATGGTCAGAAGAACAACCTTCGGTGGGTTATCAATTTGTCGAAAATTTAGCGAAAAGTATTCCTTCGGTCTTACTTTTAACCGCAACGCCTGAGCAACTAGGGCAAGAGAGCCATTTTGCTCGCCTAGCTCTGCTCGATTCCGATCGTTTTTATGATTATAACAGCTTTGTGGCGGAGCAAACGCAATATCAGCCCGTTGCGGATGCGGTGGCGACATTATTAAATGATAAGCCTCTCACAAATGACGAGCAGAATACCATTGCAGAATTGCTAAGCGAGCAGGATACCGAGCCGATGTTCCGAGCGATCAATAGCAAAAAATCGGACGAAAATGACCGCTTGCAAGCCAGACAAGAGTTGATTAGTGAGCTGATTGACCGACACGGAACAAGCCGCGTATTGTTTAGAAATACCCGTCAAGGCGTGAAAGGTTTCCCTCATCGTGAATATCATCAAATCAGCTTGGAAATGCCGAAACAATACCAAAATGCGTTAAAAGTGATGGGTATGATGGGGAGTTTGAGCCAAACGGATTTACTTTATCCGGAATACTTGTTCCAGCGAATGAACCCAAATGCTAAATGGGCAGATTTTGACCCTCGTATTGAGTGGCTAATTACCTTCTTGAAAAATCATCGTGAAGAAAAAGTGTTGGTTATCTGTAAACAAGCGGATACGGCGATTGCGTTAGAGCAAGTTCTACGTGAGCGTGAGGCGATCCGCTCGGCAGTATTCCACGAGAAAATGTCGATTGTTGAGCGTGATAAAGCAGCGGCTTATTTTGCTCAACAAGAAGAAGGTGCTCAAGTGCTGATTAGTTCAAGCATTGGTTCAGAAGGGCGTAACTTCCAATTTGCTAAAGATTTGGTACTGTTTAGCCTGCCGGATAATCCTGATTTGCTTGAACAAAGTATTGGGCGTTTAGACCGTATCGGGCAGAAAAACGATATCCAAATTTATGTGCCGTGCTTTAATTTGTCGGCTCAGCAAATGTTGGCGGAGTGGTATCACAAAGGCTTAAATGCGTTTGAAGAAACCTGTCCGATGGGAACGGCGATTTTCCGTGAATTTAATGAAGAATTACAAGTTTTCTTGAAAAAACCTGAATTTTCAGAGCAATTTGATGACTTTTTAGCGAAAACGCATAAACGCCAGCAACAATTGAAAACAGAATTAGAAAAAGGGCGAGATAGATTATTAGAACTCAATTCTAATGGTGGAGAAACCGCTCAACAGCTTGCAGCAGATATCGCTAAAGAAGATAATAATCCGCACCTCGTAAATTTTGCCCTGAATTTATTTGATGTGATTGGCGTGGAGCAAGAAGATTTAGGCGAGCAGAGCATTGTGATTAGCCCAACAGGGCATATGTTAGTACCGGATTTTCCGGGGCTGTCGGAAGAGGGGACAACCATTACCTTTGATCGTGAATTAGCCCTAATGCGTGAAGATGTGGAGTTTCTAACTTGGGATCACCCGATGATCCGCAACGGCATTGATTTAATTACCTCTGGCGATATGGGGAAATCAGCAGTTTCATTGTTGGTGAATAATAAATTACCTGCCGGTACATTATTACTTGAAGCCATTTATATTGTGGAAACACAAGCCCCAAAAGGCTTGAATTTAACGCGTTTCTTGCCACCAACACCAATTCGCATTTTAGTGGATAACAAAGGTAATAACATTGCTCCACAGGTTTCCTTTGCAGGGCTTGAACGCCAGTTAAAACCTGTGAATAAGCAGATGGCAAATAAAATTGCGAAAATGGCACGGGCAGATATTGAGAAACTGATTAAAGCAAGTGAAAAAGCCGTGCTACCTCAAGTACAAGAAGTAATTGAAACCGCAACATTTGAGGCAAATAGTAAATTAAAAGCAGAATTACACCGCTTGGAATCCCTCAAGATGGTAAATAAAAATATTCGAGCTGATGAAGTTGAGGCATTAGAGCAACAACTCAACGAAACATTAGCACAAATCGCCCTTGCAAATTACCGTTTGGATTGCTTGCGTGTGATTGTGAGTAATAAAGAGTAGCTTAAAAATATGGCATTAATTGAATATAACCCACCGCTCGAGCCTTTTTTGAACGAGGTTTATCGGGATAATCATATTTTAGTTTTAAACAAACCAAGTGGTTTACTTTCTGTACCGGGTAGCCAACCTGAATATTATGATAGTGCGATGACCCGAGTGCAGAAAAAATATGGTTTTACCGAACCGGCTCATCGCCTTGATATGGCAACAAGCGGTATTATTTTGTTTGCACTGAGCAAAGCAGCGGAAAAGGAATTGAAACGTCAATTTCGTGATCGTGAGCCGAAAAAGCACTATATTGCGTTACTTTGGGGAAAATTAGGCGAGAAAGTGGGTGATAAAGGCGAAATGAATTTTCCGTTAATTTGTGATTGGGAAAATCGTCCCCGTCAAAAAATTTGCTATGAGCGAGGTAAAAAAGCGATTACCCATTATGAAATTTTGGCTCATAACGCCAATAATACCACTCGTGTAAAACTCACGCCGATTACAGGGCGTTCGCACCAATTGCGGGTGCATAGTTTGGCACTGGGGCATCCGATTATCGGCGATAAATTTTATGCTAATCCACTAGCGAAAAGCCTTTCGCCTCGCTTATGTTTACACGCAGAATCGCTTACTATTACTCACCCGATTACGGGCGAGTTAATGACGTTTAGTGCAGAGCCAGAGTTCTAAGTTATCTCAACAGGCTTCTGTAATATTCCCAATCAAAATATTGCCCTGGGTCGATTTTTCGTTCTGGGGCAATATTGCTATGCCCTGTGATTCTCTCATCGGTAATTTGTGGGTAGCTTTTCTGAATAACTTGCGTGAGTTTCGCCAACGATTGATATTGTGCTTTGGTAAAGGGTTGATTATTACTCCCTTCTAGTTCAATACCAATCGAGTATTCATTACATTTTTCCCGCCCCTCAAAGCAAGACACTCCGGCGTGCCACGCCATATCATTAAAATTTACATATTGAGTAATTTCGCCTTTACGATTAATTAAACAATGGGCAGATACTCGAAGATCTTTAATTTCTTCAAAATAAGGGTGAAGAGTTGGGTCAAGTTTGCCTTGAAAAAAAAGATCGATAAAATTACCACCAAATTCTTCGGGGGGAAGGCTAATATAGTGAATAACCAATAATGAAATATCATTTTCACTCGGGCGTTGGCTAAAATGGGGAGAGGGGACTTGTTTTTGATGAACTAAACAGCCGTTCTGAATTTTCAATTTTTGCATAGTTTAAATAGGGTAAATACGGTAAAATTACGTCTAACTATATTTTACAAGAAAAGAGAAAATTATGCTCAGTTATCGCCACAGTTTCCACGCAGGCAACCACGCAGATGTGTTAAAACATATCGTTCAACTTTTGATTTTACGTTCATTAAAAGAGAAAGAGAAAGGCTTTCTTTATCTTGATACTCACTCGGGTGTTGGGCGTTACAGTTTGCTGAGCTTTGAATCCGAAAAAACAGGGGAATATTTAGAAGGTATTGCCCGCCTGTGGGAACGTAATGATTTGCCTGAAGAAATCGCTTTATACATTGATGAACTGAAGAAAATTAATCGTGGCGGAAAACTCAAATATTACGCAGGTTCACCACTTTTAGCGGTTCAGCAGCTGCGTGAGCAAGACCGAGCGATTTTGACCGAACTTCACCCTAACGATTTCCCATTATTACGCCAAGAATTTGCCAAAGCCAAAAACGTGCAGACTAAACGTGAAAACGGTTTTCAGCAGCTAAAATCGGCTTTACCGCCAAAAGAACGCCGAGGCTTTGTGCTAATCGATCCACCTTATGAACTAAAAGAGGATTATGAATTGGTGGTGCAAGCGATTGAAGAAGGTTATAAACGTTTTGCGACAGGCGTGTATGCGATTTGGTATCCGGTGGTGTTACGCCAACACACTAAACGCATTGTGCGTGGTTTGCAGGAAACCGGAATCCGTAAAATTTTGCAAATTGAACTTGCGGTTCGTCCTGACAGTGATCAACGAGGTATGACCGCAAGTGGAATGATTGTAATCAACCCACCTTGGCAGCTTGAACAACAGATGAAAAATATTCTGCCTTATTTAACCGAAGTGCTTGTGCCGGAAGGAACAGGCTCTTGGACGGTAGAATGGATTACGCCTGAGTAATTTATACAAAGTAAAATTTTTGAGAAAAATAACCGCTTGTCAGAACAGGAAAAAACGATGCAACAATATAAACACGACTTTATCGAATTTGCCCTCAGCCGCAATGTTTTAAAATTTGGCGAATTTACCCTAAAATCAGGCAGAATCAGCCCTTATTTCTTCAATGCAGGGCTTTTCAACACTGGGCGTGATTTAGCCAAATTAGGGGAATGTTACGCACAAGCAATTCAAGCTTCAAACATCGAGTATGATGTGCTATTTGGTCCTGCCTACAAAGGCATTCCGATTGCAACTACTGTGGCAGTTGCCCTTGCTAATCAATTCGATGTGGATAAGCCTTGCTGCTTTAACCGCAAAGAGGTGAAAGATCACGGTGAAGGTGGTAACTTAATCGGTTCACCGCTGAAAGGTAAAATTTTATTGGTGGATGATGTGATTACCGCAGGCACAGCAATTCGCGAATCAATGGAAATTATCAACGCCAACAATGCTGAATTAGCTGGTGTGTTAATTGCATTAAACCGTAAAGAAAAAGGTAAAGGCGAGCTTTCAGCGATTCAAGAAGTTGAACGTGATTATGGCTGCCAAGTGTTCTCGATTGTGGATTTTGATGATTTGGTTTCCTTTATTGAAAAATCGCCACAATATGCCCCTTATTTGCCGAAGATGTGTGAATATCGTGAAAAATATGGTGTGTAAATTTTTGCGAAAATAAGACCGCTTGTATCATTATATTATGAATAATTTTCATATTTAGCTGAGATTTTTTCAGCGAAAAAATGGATAAATTCATTGTGAGTAGATCACAATTGGCTTAGGATATTACTCAATATTAATGAGTTTGGAGAAACACAATGACGGACAAAAAATTACCTTTTCACGCAGATACTGTGGGTTCATATTTACGTTCAGAGGCTTGGAAAAAAGCTCACGCAGACTATAAAGAAGGCAAAATTTCACTGGAAGAGCGTGATGAAATTGTAGACGCAGAAGTAAAAAAATTAGTGCAAGCTCAGTTAGATGCAGGCATTCAAGTGGTTACAGATGGTGAGTATCATCGTTCTTGGTGGCATATCGACTTCTTGGAAAATCTAAATGGTATTGAGGGCTATGTGCCGGAAAAAGCCTATGCGTTTAAAGGCGTTGAAGTTCGTCCTTACAATACTCGTTGTTGTGGCAAAGTGTCGTGGAATCCAAACCACCCGTTTATTGAACATTTCAAAAAATTTAATGCCATTGTAGATGGGCGTGCGGTAGCGAAATTTACTATTCCAAGCCCGAACCAGTTGATGTATCCGGTTCAATGGGATCACGGTATTTACCCAAATCGTGAAGCATTTGCGAAAGATGTGCAACAAGCCTATAAAGAAGCGATTAAAGCTTTTTATGATGCAGGTTGTCGCTATTTACAAATTGATGATGTGTATTGGGGATCGCTGTGTAACAACTTTGAGCAACCTACTTTTGAAGCGGATAAAGCTCAAGCGGTTGCCAATATTCAAGCGATTTTAGCCGATAAACCGGCGGATATGACTATTACCACACACGTTTGTCGTGGTAACTATAAATCATCTTATTTATTAACCGGGGCTTATGATCCAATCGCTGATGGTTTATTTGCTCAAACCAACTATGATGGTTATTTCTTAGAATATGATGATGAGCGTTCAGGCGGTTTTGAGCCGTTAAAACATTTCGCTAACAATAAAGGGCGTGTGGTGTTAGGCTTAATCAGCTCGAAATTCCCTGAATTAGAAGATAAAGAAGCTATCAAAGCTCGCATTGCCGAAGCTGCACAATATGTGCCGTTAGAGCAACTTTGCCTAAGTCCACAATGTGGTTTTGCTTCGACAGAGGAAGGCAATATTATGTCTGAAGCTCAGCAATGGGCAAAAGTTCGCTTTGTGGAGGAAATCGCCAAAGAAGTTTGGGGAGAGGATTAATCTCCCCAATATATAAAATTACCTGCTTGCTATTTTATTGGGTGAGCGGGTAATTTTTCGGCAATCCACATCTTAATTAATGCTTGTCTAGGTACACCTAAATGACGAGCTTGTTTATCTAATGCTTCAACCATCCAATGAGGAAAATCTACATTCACTCGTTTTATCATTCCCGGTCGTTGGGCGGTGGAAAGATCAAAATATTGAAGAACGTCCTCTTTTCCTTCATCAAAAATACGTTCTAGTTCTTCTGCACTAATGGTGTTTTTCATAGCAAGATATTTCCTTTTTGCGTGAGCGTCTAACAGAAATTAGACGAATAGTGTCATTTCTCATAGTGAAAAATGCACTCCAATGTTTACCATTTAATTTTCCGATAGTTAAGTAGCGAAGTTCTATATCTGAACGAGATACAAGAGTTACTCTTTGATCATCTTCCCAAAGTAACTTAGCTTGCTCAAAATCAATACCGTGTTTGTTAAAATTGCTAATACTTTTATTGGGGTCATACTCAAATAAAAGTGGCTCGGTATATTTTAATTCAATATACATAGTATTCCTTTTTTATACCTTTTACAATATGGAGTACTAGCATAAATAAAATGGAGAAGAGGTTCAAAATGGAAAAGTGATTTTTTCGACAGAGATCGAGAAAATCACTTTTAATCATTGACATAGTCTAATTGGAGGAGTAGCTACTTAATACGCTCAAAACCTTGTGCAAGATCGGCAATTAAATCTTCTACGGCTTCTAAACCAACGTGAATGCGAATTAATGTGCCAGTTAGTTTCCGCTCAATAGCCGGGCGAATTCGAGCGATTTCTTCAGGCTGGTTGGCAAGAATGAGGGATTCAAACCCACCCCAAGAGTAAGCCATCGAAAATAATTCAAAATGTTCTAAGAAATTGGCTAATTTTTCTTGTGAGAGCTTTTCGCAAAGTTCAAATGAAAATAGACCGCTTGATCCTAAAAAATCTCGTTTGAAAAACTCGTTACCCGGACAACTTTCAAGAGCAGGGTGGTAAACCGCTTTCACTTCAGGGCGTTGTGCTAACCAATTTGCAATTTCAATACTGCTTTTCTCGTGCTGGCTCAAGCGAATGCCTAAGGTACGTAAGCCGCGAGCGGTGGTGTAGGCAGAATCGGCATCAACCATTTGTCCCATTAAGTAAGAGCCTTCACGTAATTGATCCCAACAGCGAGCGTTAGAAACCGCTGTGCCAATCATTACATCAGAATGTCCAACTAAATATTTCGTGCCTGCTTGAATAGAAATATCAATGCCGTATTCAAGTGCAGGGAAAAGTACACCGGCAGACCAAGTGTTATCAATCATAATCACGATTTCAGGGTTCACTTCACGAGCTACTTTCACCAAAGTTGGGATATCAGGCACTTCCATTGTAAGCGAACTTGGCGACTCTAAAAAAAGCACTTTAGTGTTAGGTTGAACAAGGGCTTTCAAGCCTTCTCCAATCATAGGGTCGTAATAGGTAGTGGAAATTCCCATTCGTTTTAACAGCACATCGCAGAATTCTTGAGTTGGCTCATAAGCTGCTCCTGTCATTAAAACGTGATCGCCCTGTTCCACAAAGGCTAAGATGGAATTTGTTACCGCTGCGGCTCCGCAAGGGTAGAGGTAGCAACCCGCCCCACCTTCTAATTCACACATTGCTTCCTGGAGTGAAAAATGGGTCAGTGTGCCACGTCGCCCATAAAATAAAGCTCCTTTATAACGGTTTTGGGTAGCATATTTTTTTTCTTCCAATGATCCAAAAACTAAGGACGAAGCACGCTGGATAACAGGATTAACCGCCCCTTGTGTGTAGCGTTTTTTACGCCCTGTATGAACAAGTTTAGTGGATAGATTTTTATAGTTAGACATTCTTTTCTCCTAATAAATAAACAAGCGGTAAGATTTTACAAATTTTTTGCAAAATCTTACCGCTTGTAATCCGTATTAACGGAAAATAAAACTGTTTTTTTGTCGGCTGCGTTTAAATTGACTGATTAACACAATCACAGCAAAAATCAGATAAACTGCAAAGGTGAAGATTAACCATTGTGCCATAGAAAAACCAAACATTTCCCATTGGCTTTGACTACAATTTACAGGACCGGGTGCGAAAACGTCCGGTAACCATTTATCAAGCGGCAATGTTTGCGGAAAATCGACCTTAAACTCGCATTGATTCCAAGGCGACGGATTAACTTGATAATCGTGATGTTTAAGTGCCAGCGTTAAGCCTTTAAAGGCACTCCCCAGCCATATTAGAATCGCTAACCATCGTAGAACGGTGTATCGATTACCAAGAAAACCTAATACACCTGCAAATAAAATACCAAATAAAGCGACACGTTCATAAATGCACATTACGCAAGGCACTAAGCCCATTCCGTGTTGAAAGTATAGAGCGATACCTTCTAGCACAATACAACTTAATACCAGAAAAAACCACGCACCACGAGAGAGTGATAGATTTTTAAAATAATGGAGCATAATGATTCCTCATATTTATGAAACGCTTTCATTCTACCTTATTTGGTATAGCTTATCTATATTAGATTAACGTGTAATAATCCAGCCCCAATTCAACATCACTTCAGTCATTGATGGCAGTAAAAATTCCAATGCCAAGAAGCCAACAATTGAAAGTACAATGGTATAAGGCAGAGCCATATATACCATTCTGCCGTACGAGAGTTTGATTAACGGAGCAAACGAAGAAGTTAATAAGAATAAGAACGCTGCTTGCCCGTTTGGCGTTGCTACAGACGGTAAATTTGTCCCGGTGTTGATAGCAACTGAAATTAAGTCAAACTGTTCACGATTAATCACACCAGAGGTGAGTGCCGCTTTTGCTTCATTAATATATACTGTACCGACAAACACGTTATCTGAAATCATTGATAATAAACCGTTGAAGATGTAGAACAACGCAAGTTGTGAGTGCTCTTCAGCTGATAAAACGAAGCTGATAATCGGCTCGAACAATTTTAAGTCGATAATCACTGCTACAACGGAGAAAAATACAATTAACAATGCAGTAAACGGCATTGATTCTTGGAATGCTTTACCTAAAGCGTGTTCGTCGGTAATGCCACAGAATGCCGTACAAATAATGATAATAGTTAAACCGATGATGCCTACATCAGCAAGGTGTAATGCTAAACCAATAATCAACCAAACACCGGCAATGGCTTGTACGATCATTTTTAGCTTATCTTGCTTAGTCATTTTTTGCTCTTTTAATTGATTATAACGAGCAAGCACAACCCAAACACGGCGAGGTAATCTATCTCCATAACCGAATAATTTGTACTTTTCAACAATAAAACACGTTGCAACACCGCAAATTAACACAGGTAAGCTAACAGGTAGAACACGTAATAAAAACTCAATAAATCCCCATTCAGCTTGTGAAGCAATAATTAAGTTTTGCGGCTCGCCCACCATTGTCATCACACCACCTAGAGCAGAACCGACACCGGCGTGCATTAATAAACTTCTTAAAAAACTACGAAATTGTTCTAAAATTTCTTTACGAGTGAGAATTTTCTCATCATTGGTAATATCGGTTGAGTCTTCAAAACTATTGCCCGATGCAACTTTATGGTATACCCCATAGAAACCTGTTCCTACGCTGATAATCACTGCGATTACGGTTAGAGCATCAAGGAAGGCAGATAAGAAAGCAGCACTTAAACAGAAAGCTAGAGAGAGAATTTTTTTTGAGTGGATAGCAATAAGCAATTTGGTAAAAATATACAGCAGAAGTTGCTTCATAAAATAGATACCCGCTACCATAAACATCAGAAGTAAAATAACATCAAAATTTGCCATAATTTCGTGTTTAATGTGGTGAGGGCTAGTCATACCGATAACTACTGCCTCAATGGCAAGTAATCCACCTGGTTGCAAAGGGTAACATTTTAACGCCATTGCCAAGGTAAAAATAAATTCTGCAACCAGACACCAACCTGCCACGAAAGGACTAATGAAGAAATAAATGAGAGGGTTAATAATTAGAAATGCTAAAATACAGAGTTTGTACCACTCAGGGCTTTTCCCTAAGAAACTCTTAAAAAGAGCGTCAATGTTACTCATAAGAACCTCCAAAAGTGAAATAATATTGCAATTGTAATATAGTTTAGATTAAAGGATAATAGGATAACTCATTTTTTATTTACAATAATTGATCATAAATAAAAACAGTGTATTTAAACATAATATTTTGGGGGAGCTAATGGAAAACACTAGCATTTTGAAAGCACAGAGCCCGGCAGCATTAGCGGAAGAATATATTGTAAAAAGTATTTGGAATAATCATTTTCCTCCGGGATCTGACCTTCCTGCTGAACGTGAATTGGCTGAACGTATTGGGGTAACAAGAACTACACTAAGAGAAGTATTACAACGCTTAGCTCGTGAAGGCTGGTTGAGCATTCAGCACGGCAAACCCACCAGAGTAAATTATATCTGGGAAACCGCAGGTCCGAATATTATTGGCACTATTATTAAGTTAGATAAAAACTATCTGCCTGTCGTGATTTCAAATGTCGTTTCATTACGAACCCGTATGGCAGAAGCTTATATTCCCGAAGCGGTTAAACTTGCACCCGAAGAAAGTGCAAAACTCTTTGATGGTTTAGATAATTTGGAAAATACTGCGGTAGCTTATGCAGAATTTGATTATAAATTGTTCAGGCAGTTTACCTTTTTAGCGAATAAACCTGTTTATGCCTTGATTTTAAACAGTTTCAAATCTATGTATCATCAAGTGGCGAAAATATTTTTTAATGACCCGAACAACCGTCAATTAACCTTAAATTTTTACCGCTCGCTACTGGCAGCCTGTATTGCAAAAGATAGCGAAAAAGCGACCGCTTGTATGGCGAAAAGCCGCCAATCAAGCGGTGAAATTTGGAAGAAATTATCCGCAAATATTCCCGAAAATTTCGGCGAACTGTAACAAAAGGCAACGCTTTGAACGAAATTATTTTTAGTTTAGAACCTCAAGAAAACGCACGTCTGCAATCACTTTGCGGTGCGTTTGACGAGCACTTAGCTCTTATCGAAAAAAGTTTCAACTTAGTTATTTCCCGTCAAGGGTTTAACTTTACCATTCAATCCGCAGACGAAAACCATTACTCTGCCGGTCTTATTCAAAATAGTGTAAAGCTAATCAAGCAGCTCTATAACGAAACTGCACCAATTAAAGGCAAAATCAAAGAGTTGGATTTAGAAGACGTACATTTAGCCATTCAAGAAAGCCGAATGTTACTGCAAAACCAATGGCAAGCAAGTACGCAAGGCGATATCGCAATTAAAACCAAACGGGGAGTAATTAAGCCTCGAGGAGAGCATCAACAAGCTTACCTTCGCAATATTTTAAGCCACGATATCAGCTTTGGTATTGGACCGGCAGGTACAGGAAAAACCTTTTTAGCGGTAGCAGCTGCGGTGGAATCTTTAGAACGCCAAGAAATCCGCCGTATTTTGTTGACCCGCCCGGCGGTTGAAGCAGGGGAGAAGCTAGGTTTTTTACCCGGTGATTTAGGGCAAAAAATCGAACCTTATTTACGCCCATTGTATGACGCTCTTTTTGAAATGCTTGGTTTTGAAAAAGCTCAAAAATTGATGGAAAGAGGTGTGATTGAAATTGCTCCGCTTGCTTATATGCGTGGGCGAACGCTAAATGATGCCTTTATCATTTTAGATGAAAGCCAAAACACCACCACCGAACAGATGAAAATGTTCTTAACCCGTATTGGCTTTAATTCTAAAGCAGTAATTACGGGTGATGTTACCCAAGTGGATTTGCCCCGTAGCCAAAAATCAGGCTTAAAGCACGCAATGGAAGTGCTAAAAGATGTACCTGATCTCAGCTTTAACTTCTTTGACAGCAAAGATATTGTCCGCCATCCGGTGGTTGCGAAAATTGTTCAAGCCTATGATGCTTGGGAAGCTATTGATGAAGAAAGACGAGAACAGAAAAAATTGGAAAAACTAGCCCTAGAGCAAGAAAAAATTCTGGCACAAGCGGAATTATTATAATGAAAGCGGTCATATTTGTGATATTTTTTGCAAATTTGACCGCTTGTATTTTGTGCTATTCTTATATCGGAACTGAAGTGGAATTACCAGCTTCCACCGGCACCGCCACCGCCTGATGAGCCACCACCGAAGCTATCGCCACTGCCGAAACTACCGCCAAAGCCGCCGGAGTCTCTGCCAAATCCACCACCTAGACCGCCGCCGAAGCCACCACCAAATCCACCACCAAATCCACCTGAGTGTCTGCCGAAACCGCCACTTCTACGTTGGCTTTCCCTTAGCACTTTCCCTAATTGATCCATTGAGCTTGGGCTAATGTAGGTATTATCGCGTGGGCGGAATATGAGGAAGATCACCATTCCTGCAAAGAGGAAAAAGAGTAATCCGTCAATATCATCAAATGCTTCTTGAGCTTCTTCACCATAACTTGCATAAGGAGCATATTCGCCGTTAATGGCTGCCATAATAGCTGATAATCCACGAGCAATCCCTGCTGCATATTGATCTTGTTTGAAGAATGGGGTGATGTCATTTCGAATGATGCTTGATGCAATGGCATCCGGCAATGCTCCTTCTAACCCTCGCCCCGTTGCAATAAAGAGTTTGCGATCATTTTTGGCGATCAGTAATAAAACCCCGTTGTTTTCGTTGTTTTTGCTACGCCCAATTCCCCATTTATTAAATAAGGTGTGTGCATAGGTAGAAATCGCTTCGCCTTCCGTACTAGGTACAATTACGACGGCAATTTGCGAGCTTGTTTTAGCACGGTTAGCAATTAACGCATCTTCTAAGGTTCGCCATTCTTGCTGGCTTAGCGTGTTTTTAGTGTAGTCCGTGATGTAATAAAACGGCTTTGGCAGCTCGGGATAAGTTACCGCTACTGCATTTACACTAAATATTGCCAGTAGAACGAATAACAAGCGGTCAAAAAAGTGAGAAATTTTGCAAATAGATTTCATCATTTTATTACCACCTCATTAGACAACTCGTTTTGATCATTTTCTTGATAAGGGAAATAGTGGGCTAATGGCTCTTCCACAATT
Source organism: Mannheimia sp. (assembly GCF_056854775.1). NCBI lineage: Bacteria > Pseudomonadati > Pseudomonadota > Gammaproteobacteria > Pasteurellales > Pasteurellaceae > Mannheimia > Mannheimia sp. The sequence continues at coordinate 19,956 of NZ_JBXGGI010000019.1, read as the reverse complement.
TTAATGGCATCACAAATTGCTTGAGTATAATTACCGTTTTGGCAATCAATACACATTGTTTGATAGATTTTTTGCCAAAAATCATCGCCTACTTTTTGATGAATACCTTCATCGCCAATTACAGCAACATAGTGAGGTTTAAATGAGAGATAAATCAACACGCCGTTACGTTGTGTGGTTTCTCGCATTTTGAGTTCATCAAATAGTTGATTTGCACGCACCATAGCCGCATTTTGCATTTCCTCGATCTTGGCTTTTCGCTCTACTACCACACGCAATTCCGCAGAAGTATGCTGCTCTAAATGGGCGATAGCTTGTTCGATAAGTTTAGTATCAATAGGTAATTGATTAGAAAGAAAAGAAAATAATCCCATTTGATCCCCTTAAAAATAAAGCAATAAGCACCGAATTTGAAAGAGCTTATTGCTTTAAAATATAGATAATTTAATACAACTTAGTTAAAGTTTACTTGTGGTGCTTTATCCGAGCCTGCTTCAGATTTGAACTGTGGTTTTGCTTTAAAGCCCATAATCATTGCTGCTAATTTAGTTGGGAATTCACGCACTTGCTTGTTGTATTCTTTCACTTTTTCGTTGAAGTTATTGCGTTCAACGTTAATGCGGTTTTCTGTACCTTCTAACTGTGCTTGTAAGTTTAAAAACGCATCGTGTGCTTTTAACTCAGGGTATTTCTCAACTGAAACCAATAAGCGTGAAAGGGCAGAGTTTACACCTTGTTGGGCTTCTTGGAATTTCGCCATTTGCTCTTCGGTTGCATTGCTTGGGTCAATGGTTACCGCAGTTGCTTTCGCACGAGCTTCAATCACAGAAGTTAAGGTTTCTTTCTCAAAGTTAGCTTGACCTTTTACGGTGTTTACTAGGTTTGGAATTAAATCCGCACGGCGTTGATACGCAGATTCTACATTACCCCACACGGAATTGATGTCTTCTTCCGCACGCATTAAATCGTTATATTTTGTTAATGAATAACCGCCAATAGCAAGAACAGCGATCAATAAAATCCAAAAAATCTTTTTCATTATTAGGTCCTATAAATAAAAGAGAGTGAAAAATTACGTTTATTGTATAGGTAAAATGCCGATATAGCTAGATTACTTACAAATTTTTGCATACCATATTAAAAGACAGAGAATTATTTACAAATTTTAATGGTAAAGCCAAATGCTTAAAGGAATTTTAGCCTCACTTTCGGCAAATTTATTGTTTGGAATCGTTTATTATTTTGCGGTTTTACTTCGCCCGTTAGATGGCGAGGCGATGTTTGGCTTTCGGATAGTTGTTGTTATTCCATTTATCCTTTTTGCCATTATATTGTTTAAGCAACATAAGCATTTTTATGGGCTTTTGCAAAAAATTCGTGAAAATCCACCGCTTGTAGCGATTATTTTACTGCTTGCGTTTAATACAGGTGTACAACTTTGGTTATTTTTATGGGCTCCTAATCACGGGCAGGCGTTGCAAGTTTCGATTGGTTATCTTTTGTTACCGATTGTGGCAGTCGCACTCGGTAAAATTGTGTTTAAGGAGCAGTTCACTCCGTTAAAATGGTTTTCGCTGGGTTTTGCAATGATTGGCGTTGGTAGCAGTTTGATTGCTTCAGGCTCAATTTCTTGGGCAACTTGGGTAGCTGGGTTGGGCTATCCGCTTTATATTACCCTTCGCCGCTATTTTCAAATCAATAACTTAGCCACATTTTTTGTGGAATTATTGCTGGTGCTTCCTTTCGCCTTGTATTATCTCAGTCAAGTAGAAATGAGCCAAGTTGTTGTTGAAAACCCAAATATCTATTTCTACCTCGCATTACTCGGTTTAGTGAGCGGTAGTGCTTTTATTCTTTACATTGCCTCCAGTAATTTACTGCCAATTAATGTATTGGGATTACTAGGCTATGTTGAACCGCTGGTAATGTTACTGATTTCATTTGCTATCGGCGAAACACTGGATTCCAGCTCCTATATTTTAATGGTCTGCTTGCTGGTTTCGATTGGATTATTGAGTTGGGATAGTTTTCGTGAAAGAAAGTGAATTTCTATTACATAAAAATAAAAACGGAGCATTAGCTCCGTTTTTTGTTCGTAAATTATTCCGCTTTTTGTTTGATTGTAGCGTAAACCACACCTGTTACTACTGAACCGATTGCGATTGCAGCTAAATACATTAATGGTTGTGATACAAATGGAATGACGAATAAACCACCGTGAGGGGCTTGTAAGGTAATGCCTAAAGCCATTGAAATTGCACCTGCGGTTGCACCACCTAAGATTGAGCTTAGGATTACACGAATAGGATCTGCTGCCACGAAAGGTAATGCACCTTCTGAAATAAAGCATAAACCTAGCACAAATGAGGCTTTACCCGCATCACGTTGGTTGGTGTTGAACTTGTTGCGAGCAATTAAGGTAGCAATAGCCATACCAATTGGTGGCACCATACCTGCTGCCATTACCGCTGCCATTGGCATATATTGTTGTGAAGCAATTAAGCCCACGCCGAAGGTATAAGCCGCTTTATTCACCGGACCACCCATATCGGTACACATCATAGTGCCTAGTACAATACCTAAAATGATTGCATTGGTTTGCCCCATTGTGTTTAACCATTCTACTAATGCGTCCATTAATGCTTTCACCGGTGGATTAATGAAGTAAATCATTAATAATCCAACAATGGCTGAACCTAATAGCGGTAAAATTAAAATTGGTTTAAGTGAAGTTAAACTTGGTGGAAGTTGGATTGCACTGTTTAAGAATTTCACTGTATAACCGGCAAGGAAACCCGCTACGATACCGCCTAAAATCCCAGCTCCGGCTGTGGTTGCCAGCATACCGCCAATTAAACCTACCGCTAAACCCGGGCGGTCAGCAATAGAGAAGGCTACATAGCCTGCGAATACGGCAATCATTAAGTGGAATGCTGCACCGCCACCGATGTCCATTAATGCTTTCGGTAATCCGCCTGCGATGGTTTCATCTTTAAATGCTTCAATACCAAACATAAATGAGATAGCAATTAACAAACCACCTGCAACAACAAGCGGTAACATATGCGAAACGCCTGTCATTAAGTGTTTGTACAAGCCTTTTTTCTCGCCTGTTGCAGCTTCTGCATTATCGGCTTTTGCTACACCACCTTCGTAAACTTTAGCTTGTGAAAAGGCTTTTTCAAACTCTTGGGCGGTTTTCTTTAAAGCTAAACCTGTTGATGTGCGATACATCGGTTTGCCTTTGAATTTCTCTAAATCCACATCAATATCAGCGGCAACGAAAACCAAGTCAGCTGCGGCAATTTCTTCCGCAGAAATCGGGTTGCCAGCACCCACTTGTCCACGAGTTTCAACTTTCACATTCCAGCCTTGAGCTTTCGCATAGTTTTCAATCGCTTCGGCAGACATAAAGGTATGAGCCACACCTGTTGGGCAAGCAGTAACTGCAACGATGTTCTTCACGCCTGAAGTAGAAATTGTTGGTGTAGTAGTGGCATTTGCAAAAATTTGTGCATTTTCGACCGCTTGTTTAAGGCTGGTTTCAGGTTGAGCAAAGGCTTGCTCTAAATCTAAAATTGCTCCTTTCTTACCAGCTGCTTCTGCGGTGATGTTATTATCAAATAACACAACAAAATCAGCTTGGTTGGCAGGTACAACATTGTAGCCTTGCTGTTTAGCGGCTGTGCTTAATACTTCATTCACTAAGAAACGGCGAGCGTTACCAAGTGTTTGAGGGAAGACAAAAGAAATATTCATTTGGAGTTCCTATATGTAAATAAAATTCGTTGTAGGACGCACGAAGTACGTCCCTATATTTTATAATTCTGCAATTTTTACTTGTTCTGCAAGTTCATCAATCACTTTACGATCTTCCACTCCCACGTTGCTTTGAGCAACTGCATTTGCAGAAGTTGCCGAAGCAAATTTAAGGATTTGGCTTTTATCCCAATCTTGAGAAAAACCGTAAATCAAACCAGCTACCATTGAATCGCCTGCACCTACGGTACTCACCACATTTTCACAACGAGGTGGTTGAGCTTGTAACACGCCTTCATTATTGAGCCAGAGCGAACCTTGTTCACCCATTGAAATAATGACATTTTCAATACCTTGACTGCGTAACTGTTGGGCTGCTTCAATAATCTCTTCGGTTGAATTTAATGCTCGACCCACTAATACTTCAAGCTCTCGGCGGTTTGGTTTGATTAGCCAAGGGTGAGCGGTTAAACCAGAGGTTAGAGCCGCATTACTTGTATCTAACACCACTTTTAACCCTTGCTGATGTAAAGATTCCAACCACTCGGCAAATTGCTCCGGGCTTACTCCACGAGGGAGAGAGCCACAAACTGCGATTAAGTCAAATTTATCTTTCCATTGGGAAGATTGTGCGACAAAGTTTTCCCAGTGTTGAGCTGAAATTTCAAAGCCTAAGAAGTTAAGATCGGTTACATCTGCTTCGATTTCAGTAATTTTTACGTTGATGCGGGTTTTACCCTGAATACGATAAAATTCGTCATTTAAACCATTCTGTTTAAACGCATTAACGAAATCGCCTTGATTTTCTTCGCCTAAAAAACCTGTTACAGCAAGGTTTGTGCCTAAATCAGCAAGCACTTTTGCCACATTAATACCTTTACCGGCAGGGTATAAGCCTAAAGTTTCAACGGTATTTACTTCGCCAATTTCAATGCGTTTTAGTCGTCCGACTAAGTCAAAGGCAGGGTTTAGAGTTACAGTTGCAATACGCATAATTTTTCCTTATTCGCCTAAACCTGCTTCAATTGCTGCACCGATGGCAGTAAGAGCCGCTTCAGCATCATCGCCTGTTGCCACAAAACGCAGCGTTGTGCCTTTGGTTACACCTAAGGCAACAATTTTCATTAGGCTTTTAGCACTGACAAGCGGTGAATTTTTATCAACATTTTGCACTTCAATTTTTGCATTGAATTTTTTCACTTCGTTTACTAATACGGCACTTGGACGAGCGTGTAAGCCGTGTTCGTTTTTAATCACGAATGTCGCTTCTTTTTGGTTTTCTACAGGAGCAGATACAGTAGCTGCTTCAGCTTGAACCGGTGTAGAAACAGAAGCACTTTCAATCGTATCTTCAATTTCCGGCACAAAAGAAACACTTTCGCCTAAACCTTCGGTAATTGCTTTTTGTAATGCTTCAATCGCTTGTTGTGCATCATCACCTTCAGCTACAAAACGTAAACGGTGTCCTTTACTTGCTCCTAAAGCAACCACTTTCATCGCACTTTTTGCACTTGCTGGTGGTGTGCTACGGTCTAAGTTTTCAACCGTGATTTTTGATGTGAATGGTTTAACCGTTTGCACTAGAAGTGCTGCCGGGCGAGCGTGTAAGCCGTTGTCGTTACGAATGGTAAATGTACCAATAACTTGGTTACTTGCAGAAGCTTGAGTGTTTAATTCTGCTGTTTCGCCTTTTAATAAAGCGATAATTTGAGCGGCATTCGCATTAGCAAATTGAGTACGAACGTCTGCTTTTAATAATTGAGCTAATAGAGATTGTAAGCTGCTATCTGTTTGAGCAACGGTAACTAGCGTTTGACCTTGTATATTACGAGCAACGGCTAAGCCGTTGGCTTGGTTGCCTTTGGCTGAATCTGTAATAAATAGATTGTTGCCTAAATTTAAAGCATTGTTTGAAATCACATCACTCATAAATGCTTGGGAAACATAGCCTTTTTCTTGTAGTTTTGCTGCGTTAATTGCAGAGAGAGTAATGAGGCTTGAAGATTCAACGTTTAAGGAGACAAGCTCTTCACAAAGAGTAGGGAGATTTTTCTTACCGCTTAAAACCGCAATAAATTCATCAAGATTTTGTGTTTTTGCAAGTTGGTTTGCGGCGTCTTCATCACTTAAAACGGTAGTAAGTTGGCGAAGTAAGGTTAGATGCTCATCTGATTTTGCTGCAATACCGATAACGACATAAGCCTTATTGCCTTCTCCCCATTCAACACCTTCTGGTAATTGGATAATTTGCACGCCTGTTTCTTTTACTAAATCACGGGTATCTAATGTACCGTGTGGAATGGCAATGCCATTACCTAAAAAAGTTGAGGTTTGGGTTTCACGGGCAAGCATTCCGCTTTCATAGCCCTCAGCAACATTGCCATTTGCGACTAATTCAGCTGCAACAAGGCGAATAATCTCTTCTTTGCTATTTGCTGAGCTATTTAAACGGATGTTTTTTGCCGATAAATTAAGCATTTTAACTCCTTATTTTAAGGTTGATTTTTAAAACTAAATTTGCGAGCTAGTTTACTCTATTTTTGCTAAACCGTTATAGCTAAATAAAATTAAAATTTATGAAAATGTGATCTAGCTCACAAATTTGGTGGTTAATTCTTTATTCACGAACTAAATCGATTTAGTTATAAAAATTATTTTGTGATTTGTGTCAAAAAACAGAATAAATCTACTTCTTTTATTTTTATTTAGTGATAGAGTAGAACTACTAAAATATGAGTATTAAACGTTTAAGCAAGGAGTGCCTATGCAAGATTATATTTACTCCGACAGAGATTTAACCTTTATCGAACAACTATCACTCGGTTATTGTAAAGATCCTTTTTCCTATTTAGGCATTCATTCTATTGATAATGGTATTGTCATCAGAGCGTTTCTCCCTTCAGCTATCGCTTGTCAAGTTATTGATTCAAAAGGAAAACCTGTGTCGTCGATGTTAAAAATTGATGATAGAGGTTTTTTTATTGCCGAAATCATTGGTAAAAAAATTGATTTTTCTTACCGCTTGTTAGTGGAATATGAGGGAGAAACTTTAGATATTGAAGATCCTTACCGTTTCAAAACTCACATTCAAGAGCTGGATAATTGGTTATTTGCCGAAGGTAAACAGCTCCGTCCTTATGAAAAATTAGGGGCTCATTTAGTTACTCAAAATGAAGTTGGTGGCGTGCATTTTAGCGTTTGGGCACCTAATGCTTTGCGTGTTTCGGTAGTGGGCGATTTTAATCATTGGAATGGACTAGTCCATTCAATGCGTTTTCACCCGGATTCAGGAATATGGGATATTTTTTTGCCGAACGTTAAAAAGGGAGCGTGCTATAAATTTGAAGTGTTGGATAGCAACGGCGTGTTACGTTTAAAATCTGACCCTTACGCTTTTGCCTCTCAGTTCCGTCCGGATACGGCATCAATTGTGTCGGGTTTACCAAGCATCGTACCGTTAGAGAAAACTTGCCGTGCGGCAAACGCTGAAGATAAACCGATTTCCATTTATGAAGTGCATTTAGGTTCTTGGCGACGAAATGTGGAAAATAACTATTGGCTAAGCTACGAAGAGTTAGCCGATGAACTTATTCCTTATGTCAAAGATATGGGCTTTACCCATATTGAACTCCTTCCGATTTCCGAATTCCCATTTGATGGCTCTTGGGGTTATCAAACTACCGGTATTTATTCCCCAACCAGCCGTTTTGGCACGCCCGAAGGCTTGCGTTATTTTATCCAAAAAGCACACGATAAAGGCATTGGCGTGATTTTAGACTGGGTGGTGGGGCATTTCCCAGTTGATGAACACGGTTTGGTCTATTTTGATGGCACACATCTTTATGAACACGCTGATCCGAAAGAGGGCTATCACAAAGATTGGAATACCTTGATTTTTAATTACGGCAGAAATGAAGTGAATAATTATCTGTCGGGTAATGCGTTGTATTGGATCGAACGTTTCGGTATTGATGCGTTACGGGTGGATGCTGTAGCTTCAATGATTTACCGTGATTATTCCCGCTCAGACGGAGAGTGGATTCCAAACAAATACGGCGGACGTGAAAATTTAGAAGCGATTGATTTCTTACGCCACACTAACAATATTTTACGCAATGAAAGTCAAGGTGGTGCGGCGATTGCCGAAGAATCCACCTCATTTGCCGGGGTTTCGCATCCAACTGAACACGGAGGCTTGGGCTTTAACTACAAATGGAATATGGGTTGGATGAACGACACTTTACGCTATATGCAAAAAGATCCAATTTATCGCCGTTATCACCATAATTTAATGACTTTCGGAATGACTTACCAATATAGCGAGAAATTTGTGCTGCCGCTTTCTCACGATGAAGTGGTGCACGGCAAAGGCTCATTACTGAACAAAATGCCGGGAGATTGCTGGCAAAAATTTGCGAATTTGCGGGCTTATTACGGCTATATGTGGGGTTATCCGGGCAAGAAATTACTCTTTATGGGAAATGAATTTGCACAAGGTAAAGAGTGGAATTTTGAAGAGAGTTTGGATTGGTATCTGCTCGGCGAAGATGGCGGTGAATGGCATAAAGGTGTACTAGGTTGGGTGAAAGCCTTGAACCGTTTATACACCGAAACACCGGCACTTTTCGAGCAAGATTATGACCCAGCAGGTTTTGAATGGCTTGTGGTGGACGATCACGATAATTCTGTATTTGCCTTTGAGCGTAAAGCAAAAAATGGTGAGAGCGTGATTGTGGTTAGCAACTTTACCCCTGTTGTTCGCAAAGATTACCGCATTGGCGTAAATGAATTAGCGGAATATAAAGAGATCTTAAATTCTGATTTAGCCTCTTATTGCGGCAGCAATGTGAGCAATGCAGATAGATTTGAAAGTGAGGAAGTTGGATCGCACGGTAAGCCATATTCTATCAATATTACGTTACCGCCGCTTTCCACGATTTTTATCACTAAAACGAAAAAGCAAAAAGCTGTGCAGAAAAAAGTAACTAAAAAAGCAAAGTAGTAAATATAAATGAAGTTTTTTAGAGGTAAACCATTCCCTCTTGGCAGTTCGCTCTGCATACAAGCGGGTAAATTTGGCACAAATTTTGCAATTTTTTCACAAAATGCGACCGCTATTGAATTGTGCCTTTTTGATGAAAGTAATCAAGAAACCCGCATTCCAATGAGTGCAAGTGAACATACTTGGCATATTTTTGTTGAAGGTGTGAAAGCAGGTACGAAATATGGCTATCGAGTTAAAGGAGAACAAAACGAGCAAGCAGGCTTGCTGTTTAATGCAAATAAGTTGTTGATCGACCCTTATGCCAAAGCTATTGAGGGAATGCCTGATCTGAGCAGTGAAGAGGCTGTAAAGTGGTATGCTTGGAATGATGAGCGAGATAATGGACAGATTGCCCCAAAATCTGTAGTAGTTGATGAACACTTTGATTGGGAAGGGGATAGTCAGCTTTTCACCCCTTGGACAGAAACCATTATTTATGAAGTGCACGTTAAGGGGTTCAGTCAGTTAAATCCTGCTATACCACAAGAAATTAGAGGAACTTTTGCAGGATTAGCTCATAAAAATTCCATTGAGTATTTGAAAAAACTGGGTATCACAGCGGTAGAATTATTACCAATTACTTACCATATTGATGAACCTCATTTACAAAAGCAAGGCTTAGTAAATTATTGGGGATACAATGTTTTAGGTAATTTTGCGGTTGATCCGAAATTGGCTTCAGATAAGCAAAATCCGCTTAAAGAGTTTAAGCAATTAGTGAAAACGCTACACAAAGCCAACATTGAAGTGATTATGGACGTAGTATTTAACCACACTGCTGAAGGTGGTAAAGACGGTGCAATGCTCAGTTTTAGAGGGCTTGATAACCACGCATATTGGCTAAACGAGCAAGGCGAATATGAAAATTGGACAGGTTGTGGCAATACACTTAATTTAACCAATCTTCATATTCTCCGTTGGGCAATCGATTGCTTATGTTATTGGGTGGACGAGTGCCACGTGGACGGATTCCGTTTTGACTTGGCATCGGTGTTAGGCAGAACCCCAAGTTTTTCCGAAAAAGCGGACTTTTTTAAGGCAATCCAAAGTTGCTCGAAACTCGCTCATATCAAATTAATTGCCGAGCCTTGGGATATTGGTGGTGAGGGCTATCAACTTGGTAAATTCCCCGAGTCGTTTTACCAATGGAATGATCGTTATCGTGATGATATGCGTGCTTTCTGGCTACATAATCAGGGCGATCTAGGCTTATTTGCCTGCCGTTTTGCCGGCAGTGATGATATTTTTTCCAAACATTCCGCCTCGAAAAGTATTAATTTTATTACTGCTCACGATGGTTTTAATCTGCAAGATTTAGTCAGCTATAACCAAAAACATAACTTAGCGAATGGCGAACAAAATCGTGATGGGCATAATGAAAACTTCAGCCATAATCACGGTATGGAAGGTGAAACAGATGATGAATCGGTAAAAAAACAGCGAGAAATGACCGCTTGTGGCTTATTGGCAACCTTACTTCTTTCGGGGGGCGTGCCAATGTTATTTGCCGGCGATGAAATGGGACATACTCAACAAGGCAATAATAATGGCTACTGCCAAGACAATGAAACCACTTGGTTAGATTGGGAAAATGCTAACCAAGCTCGGATAGGTTATGTTGCCGAACTCATTGCATTACGAAAAAAAATCCCACTGCTTTCAGCCCAAAATCAATGGTGGGACAGTCAATCGGTTCGTTGGATCAGTGCATTAGCAGAACCGTTGCAAATTGAAGATTGGCATAATAATAGCTTAAAAGAAATAGCAATTTTATTACAGGATAACTGGTTGATTTTGGTTAATGCCAAACGCCAGAAACAGCAATTTTTATTGCCTAAAGGCTGCTGGAAAGTGGTTATCGGGCAAAAAAACGGTACTTTGATGACAGAAACGCAATCAGTTACGCTCAATAATATGGGAGTATGCGTACTTCAAAAAAGTGATGGAATTCACACAAAAATATTGGAGACACAACATGCTTAACCAAGAATCAACCGCTCTTGTTGCAAGACAAGATTTGACGAATGAAACGTTGGTTTTAATTTTAGCCGGTGGACGAGGTTCTCGTCTTTATGAATTAACAGATAAACGTGCAAAACCTGCTGTTTATTTTGGGGGAAGCCGCCGTATTATTGACTTTGCGTTATCTAACTGCATTAACTCAAATTTATTAAAAATTGGCGTTATTACGCAATATGCCGCTCACTCACTATTGCGTCATTTACAGCGTGGTTGGTCGTTCTTACCTTATGAGCGTAACCAATATATTGATATGTTGCCTGCTCGTCAGCAATTAGATGAAAACACTTGGTATCGTGGTACAGCTGATGCGGTTTATCAAAATATGGCGATGATGAAATCACACTATCGTCCGAAATATGTGATCATTTTGGCAGGCGACCATATCTATAAAATGGATTACACTCAAATGCTAAAAGATCACGTTGATCAAGGTGCTAAATGTACGGTGGGCTGTATTGAAGTGCCACGTTCTCAAGCCTCAGAATTTGGGGTAATGGCGGTAAATGAAAAACTAAAAGTGAAAGAATTCGTGGAAAAACCGGCTGATCCACCGTCAATGCCGGGTAAACCTGATTCGTCTTTAGCCTCAATGGGAATTTATGTATTCAATGCAGATTATCTCTATGAAATGCTAGAAAAAGAGGCTTCAACACCGGGAACATCGCACGATTTTGGTAAAGACATTATTCCAAAAGCAGTAGAGCAAGGCGTGTTATACGCTCATCCATTCGAGCGTTCTTGCAAAGGACGTAATGCAAGTGGTGCAATTTACTGGCGTGATGTAGGAACAATTGATAGCTATTGGTCTGCTCATATGGATTTAGTTTCTGAAGATCCTGAATTGGATTTATATGATGAGTCTTGGCCAATTCACGGTCGTCCACAACAAACTGCACCGGCACGTTTCTTCTATAACCATACTCGTGCAAGAACCTTAGATAACTCATTAATTGCAGGTGGCTGTGTGATTACCGATGCTGAAATCAGTAACTCGGTGTTATTTAACCGTGTTCACGTTGAATCAGAATCTGTTATTGAGCATACTGTTATTCTTCCACAAGTTACTATCGGCAAAAATTGTGTGATTAAACGAGCGGTGATTGACCGACATTGCGTAATCCCGGACGGTTTGCAAATTGGGGTTAATTCGGAAGAAGATGCTAAAAATTTCCGAGTCAGTAAAAATGGAATTGTATTGGTTACGCGTTCAATGCTAGATAAGCTGGCAGGTAAAGAAGTTAATACGGATATTAAATATACAATTTAAATATTGATGCTATAATACTTCGGGTTTAAATACCCGAAGTATTATTTTCAAGCGGTCTAAATTTAATAAAAATTTGCAACACAATTAAATGGTAAAAAATGAAAATTTTACATATATGCTCGGAAATGTATCCGCTGATTAAAACAGGTGGACTGGCTGATGTTATGGGGGCTCTGCCTTTTGCTCAACAACAAGCAGGTAATGATGCCAGAGTATTAATTCCTTATTATCCTAAAGTTGCTCAAACCTTAGGTGAAACCGTAGAAGTGGCAACAATAGGTACTTTTGCCGGTTTAGTTACGATTCGATTTGCCTATTTCAACGGATTAGGCGTTTATGTAATTGATGCACCACATCTGTTTATGCGTGATGGTAATCCTTATCACGATGCGAATTATCAAGATTATATCGATAACTACAAACGTTTTGCGTTATTAGGCTATATAGGTGCTCAACTTGCTCAAGGCTTGGATCACTGGTGGGGTTCAGCCCAAGTGTTACACGCTCACGACTGGCAGGCAGGTCTTGCTTGTGCTTATCTGAAAAGCTGGGGTAGCAACGTCAAAACCGTATTTACTATTCATAATATTGCCTATATAGGGCGTTTTAATGCGTTCCATCTGGCTGAGCTTGGTTTACCTTGGGAGTTTTTCCATGCTGAAGGCTTAGAGTTTTATGGTGAAATTTCTTACCTTAAAGCAGGTTTATATTTTGCTGATCGTATTACGACAGTAAGCCCAACTTACGCACGTGAAATTACTGAAGAGATTGCAGGGGCTGGTTTACACGGCTTACTTGCCACTCGCCAATATCAAGGCAGACTGAGAGGAATTCTAAACGGAGTAGATAGTGAAGTTTGGAATCCTGAAACCGACACCAATATTGTTGCTAATTATCGTCCAAACTATATGCACGGTAAAGCGAAAAATAAAGCGGAATTGCAACGTATTTTTGGTTTACCGGAACAAAAAGAAGCCCTATTAATGGTAATGGTTACTCGTTTAACCGAGCAGAAAGGGGCAGATTTCTTATTAGCGAATATTGATACGCTAATGCAGCACAATGTACAGATTATCGTGCTAGGCAGTGGTTCGCCGGATTTGGAAAATGCATTACGTTATTTCCAACATAAATACCCGAACCAAATCGGTATTAAGATTGGTTATGACGAAGCACTTTCTCATCAAATTATAGCCGGTGGCGATGTGATTCTTGTACCAAGCCGTTTCGAGCCTTGTGGATTAACTCAACTTTACGGCTTGAAATATGGCACATTGCCACTTGTTCGCCGCACAGGCGGATTAGCCGACACGGTATTTGATAGCCACAAAGAGAGCATTGAAAACCGCACCGCAACAGGTTTTGTGTTTGATTATCCTGATGCACCGGCGTTTTTAGAGGCGGCAATAAGAGCGATTAATTTGTGGCAAAAACAGAAGCTTTGGTCAAGTGTTCGCCAAAATGCGCTGGCTCAAGATTTTGGTTGGGCGAAAGTGGCTGAACAATATCAAAATTTATATCACGAAATTATTTAATATATTCAAAATATTATTACAAGCGGTTAAATTTGCAAAAAAATTTGTAAATTCAACCGCTTGTAATATCCATAAAAATTAGGAGATTTTACTCAATGAGCAGGCAGTCGTTAAGCCCCGAAATGATTAAAAGCGTAAAAGACGCAATTTTACATAAAATGGTATTTGCATTAGGTGTTGAGCCTCGAGATGCGAGCAAACGTAACTGGTTAAATGCCGCACTTCGTGTAGTGCGTGATTTATCTACCGAAGAGTGGCTACAAACTCGTCGCAGCCAAGTTGCAAATGGAAGTCGCCGTGTTTATTACCTATCAATGGAATTTTTGATGGGACGTACTTTCAGTAATGCGATGATCTCGGAAGGCGTTTATGAGCTTATTGGTGCTGCGTTAAAAGAGTTAGGGCAAGATCTTGAAGATATCATTAATGAAGAAGGCGATCCGGGCTTAGGTAACGGTGGTTTAGGTCGATTAGCTGCTTGCTATTTAGATAGCCTTGCGACAATGAAAATCCCTGCTATTGGTTACGGCATTCAATATGAATATGGTATGTTCCGCCAAGAAATCCGTAATGGTGAGCAAGTAGAGCAGCCTGATGAATGGTTGGAAAACGAATTTGTATGGCCATATCTACGTTCAAGTAAACGTTTCCCTGTCCGTTTTGGTGGAAAAACCTGGCGTGAAGGTAAAAAAGTAGTGTGGCAGCCGGAAGAAGAGATCACCGCTCAAGCACACGATCAGCTGATCCCAGGCTTTGAAACTACCTCAACGAATAGCTTACGTTTATGGTCTGCTCACGCTTCAGGTAAAGGCTTTGCGTTATCAGAGTTTAATCGTGGTGATTATTTTGCTGCAATGGTTAAACAGAATAGCTCAGAAAACGTTTCTCGTGTGCTTTATCCGGACGATTCTACTTATAACGGTCGTGAATTACGTTTACGTCAAGAATATTTCCTCTGTTCGGCATCTGTGCAAGATATCATCCGCCGCCACGAAGCAGAATTTGGCTCTTGTGTAAATTTAGCAGATAAAGTGGCAATTCACTTAAATGATACCCACCCAACCCTTGCAGTGCCTGAGTTAATGCGTATTTTAATTGATGAAAAAGGCTATTCTTGGGAGCAAGCGTGGGCAACCACTAGCAAAACATTCTTCTACACCAACCATACCTTAATGAGTGAAGCGTTAGAAACCTGGCCGGTGGAAATGTTAGCCCGTGTGTTACCACGTCATTTAGAAATTATTTTTGATATTAATGAACATTTCTTGGAAGAGGTGCGTAGCCAATTCCCGAACGATAATGATCTTATCTCTCGTGTTTCATTAATTGATGAGCAAGGTGATCGTCGTGTGCGTATGGCGTGGCTTGCAGTAGTCGCTTCTACAAAAGTAAACGGTGTGGCAAAAATTCACTCTGACTTAATGGTAGAATCGATTTTTGCAGACTTTGCTCGTATCTACCCGAACCGTTTTACCAACGTAACAAATGGGGTAACGCCTCGCCGTTGGATCAAAATTGCCAACCCGGGTCTTGCGAATATTTTAGATAAATATATTGGTGATAAATGGCTAACCGATTTAAGCGAGTTAGAAAAATTCAATGATTTTGCTGATGATGCTGATGTACAAGCTCAAGTTGCTGCAGTGAAATTTGAAAATAAACGCCGTTTAGCAAACTATATTGAAGAAACACAAGGTATCAAACTCAATCCGGAAGCAATTTTTGACGTACAAATCAAACGTATTCACAAATACAAACGTCAGCAAATGAACGTGCTTCATATCATTACGCTCTATAACCGTATTTTAAAAAATCCAACCGCAGATTGGACACCTCGTGTTTTCATCTTTGCAGGTAAAGCGGCAAGTGCGTATTATGCGGCGAAAAAAGTGATTCGCTTAATTAATGATGTGGCAAGTGTAGTGAATAACGACCCACGTATTAATGACTTAATCAAAGTGGTGTTTATTCCGAACTACAGCGTGTCGTTAGCTCAAATGATCATTCCAGCGGCAGACGTTTCAGAGCAAATTTCATTAGCAGGTACTGAGGCATCAGGTACATCGAATATGAAATTTGCCCTCAATGGTGCTTTAACTATTGGTACGTTAGATGGTGCGAACGTGGAAATTTTAGATCGTGTAGGTAAAGAGAATATCTTTATTTTCGGTAATGAAGTGGAGCAAGTGGAAGAACTTCGTCGCAACGGTTATTCACCTTATCACTACTACGAAAAAGACAGTGAATTGAATGAAGCGATTTCACAAATTCTAAATGGCAAATTCTCGCCAGAAGATCCATATCGCTACCAAGACTTGATCTTAAACTCTGGCGACTACTACCAAGCCTGTGCGGACTACCGTAGCTATGTGGAAGCCCAAGAGAAAGTTGCTCAAGCCTACCGCAATAAGAAAGCGTGGATTCGTTCGGCAATCATTAATATTGCCAATATGGGTTACTTCTCGTCAGACCGTTCGGTAATGGATTATGCCAATAACATTTGGAAAATCGAACCAATGAGCGAAGAGCAATTAAAAGGCGATTCAACGATGGATAGCATTATTGAAAGTTCAAACAAATTGTTGAATTTGAAATAATAATTGAGATAAAACGGTAAGAGAAATCTTACCGTTTTTGTTTTAGAGGGATTTGCAAAATATAGCAGAAAAATGACCGCTTGTTAGTTTGATTTCTCAACCGCAGTTAGCATTCCTCTCAACAAATTCAACTCATTGGTTTCAAGTTCTGCCCGTTGGTAAAGTCGGCGGAGCTTCAACATTACGGCATCATTGCGGATAAAGCCCAACTCTTTGTATAAACGTTCGGTGTGAGCGAAAAAATGTTCTAGGGCTTCTGCGGTTGGGTACTCTTTTGCCTCTACAAGCGGTCGTTTTTCTGCTGTTTTTTGCAAATATGCCATACGGATTTCATAGCTTGCCAGTTGCACTGCCATTGCTAAATTGAGCGAGCCATAATCGGGATTAGTTGGGAAATTGAGATGATAGTGGCATTTTAGTAGCTCTTCATTGGTTAGCCCAACACGTTCACGACCAAACACAATTGCGACTTTGCCAAGATTTGCACGGTTTATGACTAACTTCCCACAATCTCTGGGTTCAATTAAACTGTTTTGCAAATGGCGAAGTCTGGCACTGGTGCCAATAACCAGTTGGCAATCAGCTATGGCTTCATCAAAAGTAGCGTAAATTTGAGTGTTATCTAGTACATCTTTTGCCCCTGCGGCAAGGGCTTCAGCTTGTTCATCAATCGGTTGTTTAGGAGCTACTAAACGCAAATGGGTTAATCCCATCGTTTTCATTGCTCGTGCGGTTGAGCCGATATTAGCAGGGAGGGAGGTTTCAACCAAAATAATTTGGATTTGATCTAAAATATTCATTGAATTATTTCTTTTTTGTTAAATTTTTTACGCCAATAGTGTAGCAAATTTTTTGATAGCTTAAAATTTGAAAAAATACGAAATAATCCCGAAAAATAGTCAGATTTTTTTACAAATTTAGTTTATTTAATGGTACATTTAGACAGTTTTTTAACTTGAGTGAGGCTAATTATTTAGCCTTGAATAATAACAACCATACAGGAGTCTTTATGCTTATTGGTGTACCAAGAGAGCTGTTAGACGGTGAAACTCGTGTGGCGGCAACGCCTAAAACCGTTGAGCAGATTAAAAAACTTGGCTTTGATGCCCTTATTGAAAGTGGGGCAGGTTTTAAAGCCAGTTTTGAAGACAATGCATTTTTAAATGCAGGTGCAAATATTGGCACGCAACAAGAAGTTTGGAATGCAGACATTATTTTTAAAGTGAATGCCCCAACAGAAACTGAAATTGATTTAATCAAAGAAGGTGCGACTTTGGTCAGCTTTATTTGGCCTGCACAAAATCCGGAATTGATGGAAAAATTGCAGTCTAAAAAAATTAATGTGTTGGCAATGGATGCTGTTCCTCGCATTTCCCGTGCTCAAGCCTTAGATGCGTTAAGCTCAATGGCGAATATTTCGGGCTACCGTGCGGTAATCGAAGCGGCTAATTCATTCGGCAGTTTCTTCACCGGTCAAATCACCGCAGCAGGTAAAGTGCCACCAGCGAAAGTACTTGTGATTGGTGCAGGTGTGGCAGGTTTAGCAGCAATTGGTGCAGCAAATAGCCTTGGTGCAATCGTGCGTGCATTTGACTCTCGTCCTGAAGTGAAAGAGCAAGTGAAATCAATGGGGGCAGACTTCTTAGAAATTGATTTTGAGGAAGAAGGCGGCTCAGGTGACGGCTATGCGAAAGTAATGTCAGAAGAGTTTAACCGCCGTGCAATGGAGCTTTACGCAGCTCAAGCGAAAGAAGTGGATATTATCATTACAACGGCTGCTATCCCTGGCAAACCGGCTCCACGTTTAATCACTAAAGAGATGGTCGATTCAATGAAACCAGGTTCGGTGATTGTGGATTTAGCGGCAGCGACTGGCGGTAACTGCGAATACACCAAAGCAGGTGAAGTATTTGTAACTGATAACCAAGTGAAAGTGATTGGTTATACCGACTTCCCGGCTCGTTTACCAACGCAATCTTCCCAACTTTACGGTACAAACTTAGTCAATTTATTAAAACTACTTGCACCGAATAAAGATGGTCAAATCGACATTAATTTTGAAGATGTTGTGTTACGTGGCGTAACTGTCGTACGTGATGGTGAATTAACTTGGCCGGCTCCGCCAATTCAGGTTTCAGCTCAACCACAAAAACAAGCGGCTGCACCACAAGCGGTCAAAAAAGAAGAAAAACCTGCAAATCCAAAAGTGAAGTATGGCGTAATGGCTGGCGTAGGGGCATTATTCTTATGGATTGCTTCGGTTGCTCCGGCAGCATTTTTATCGCACTTTACCGTATTCGTGCTGGCTTGTGTGGTTGGTTATTATGTGGTTTGGAATGTCAGCCACGCATTACACACCCCGTTAATGGCGGTAACTAATGCGATTTCAGGTATTATCATCGTAGGAGCAGTACTGCAAATTGCACAACCTGTTGGTAATTTCTTTATTGATATTTTAGCCTTTATTGCGATTTTAGTTGCCAGCATTAATATTTTTGGTGGCTTTAAAGTAACGCAACGAATGCTGGCAATGTTTAGAAAAGGTTAAGGAGAACGAAGATGTCTTTTGGATTTGTTACCGCTGCCTATATTATTGCAGCACTTCTCTTCATTATGAGCTTAGCCGGTCTTTCTAAACACGAAACCGCAAAAGCCGGTTGTTGGTATGGTATTGTGGGTATGGGCATTGCCTTAGTTGCAACCATTTTTGGTCCACAATCTCACGGCACAATTTGGATCTTAATTGCAATGGCAATTGGTGGATTCATCGGTGTTAAAAAAGCGATTAAAGTTGAAATGACAGAAATGCCGGAACTTGTGGCAATTCTACACAGTTTTGTAGGTTTAGCAGCGGTATTAGTTGGTTTTAATAGCTATGGTTTACATATTGAAGCACCAATGCCGGCTTATTTAGTTAGTGAAGCGGAAAAAGCGGCATTCTTAGCAGAACAAGCAACACTTGCTAACATTCACAATGTTGAAGTGTTCTTAGGGATCTTCATCGGGGCAGTTACTTTCTCTGGCTCATTAGTCGCATTCGGGAAATTAAGTGGCAAATTATTTGGTCGTAAAGTCTCTTCTGCGGCATTAAATATTCCTCACAAACACAAATGGAATTTGGCAGCGATTGTTATCTCAATCTTCCTAATGACCGTTTTCTTAAATCATCCGGAAAATATTTTCCCTGTGTTGATTATGACTGCAATCGCTTTAGTGTTCGGTTGGCACTTAGTTGCTTCTATCGGTGGTGCGGATATGCCGGTGGTAGTATCAATGCTTAACTCTTATTCAGGTTGGGCTGCGGCAGCGGCAGGCTTTATGCTAAGCAACGATTTATTAATCGTAACCGGTGCGTTGGTAGGGTCTTCAGGTGCAATCCTTTCATACATTATGTGTAAAGCGATGAACCGCTCATTTATCAGCGTAATTGCAGGCGGCTTTGGTAATGAAGTGCAGTCTAGCAAAGGCGATGAAGAATATGGCGAACACCGTGAAACCAATGCGGAAGAAGTGGCAGAAATGCTGAAAAATGCAAGCTCTGTTATCATCACTCCGGGCTACGGTATGGCGGTAGCACAAGCTCAATATCCAGTAGCGGAAATCACGGCTAAATTACGCGAAAAAGGTGTGAACGTGCGTTTTGGTATCCACCCTGTGGCTGGTCGTTTACCGGGTCATATGAACGTATTATTAGCTGAAGCTAAAGTACCTTACGATGTAGTATTAGAGATG